>CAMWQS010000010.1 GCA_947176485.1 uncultured Clostridia bacterium
TAAATTCACAATAAATCTATAAAAATACGACGAAATCAGTTGCGTTTTCGATTTATTATATTGTATAATTACGATGTATCATTTTGCGGACTTTTTGCGCAACCTAAAAAGGGATGAGTTTTTATATGAAGTTGAAAAAGTTTTTATTGATTTTGCTTGCAGCCGTGTCCTGTGCGTGCATAGGGCTTGCTTTCGGTTGTAAGCCGGATGACCCTAACGTCGGCCCTGGCGGTCCCTCCGATAAAATTGAGTACACCGTTAACTTTGAGCTGTCCGAACACGTTAAATACGTTATCGACGGACAGGAAGTTCCGGAGCGTCAAATGAAGGTCGAGAAAGATACCAGCGTGAGATTTTCGGTTGTGGTTGAAGACGGCTTTCTCGTCGACACCTTAGAAGTTAAAGCCAACGGCGGGAGATTGTCGGCAACCGACGGCGTGTATTCGCACTTGGTTAGTGGTGATACGACTATTAACGCAACCGTTTTAGAGGACTTGCTTGAGGTTGACGAAAAAGACGGCTATTACGTCGTTTCGAGTTTGAAGGACTTGCATTCCGTTGCAAGCTTGGTCAATTCAGGCGCACCCAATTACGTTACTGGCAAGTATAAGCTTGCAAACGATATCGATTGCGGCGGCGCTCAGCTTGACGTTATCGGTTATAACGACCAACACGCATTCTTCTCCGGTATATTCGACGGTCAAGGTCATACGATTTCAAACTATAAAATTACCACGGTTGGCCAAACTTACGTTGGACTTTTCGGTTGCGTTCAAATCAGTACCGAGAAAACGGACGTAATAATACAAAACCTCAACTTGAAAGGTTTTACTATCAGTGCTACGGCAGCAGATAACGGCAACGTTATCGCGGGCGGTATAGCTGCGATTATTGCCGGCGCGAACGTCGTTGCGTGTAGCGCAGAAGGCACTATAAACGTTTACGGCAGCGGATACTTCTCGTATGCGGGCGGCGCGGTAGCTATTCAGCAGTCCATAACAACTTCGGAAAACAATACGCTATATCACTATCATAGCTCCACGGAACACGTTCATACGAACGTCCGCATATCTGCGAGCAACGGCTATATTTTAGCTGCCGGAGGCGTGGTAGGTTATGCGGTATCCTCGCACGAGAGGGCAACCTCGATGATAATTAACTGCTATGCCGAAGGCGACGTTTACGGCGCGATGAGCTCCGGTGGCGTAGTGGGTAGACTTGGTGATTATTCGTCAATTGCAAACTGCTATTCGACGGGTTTAATCGATACGACGGTAAGCTTTGAAAATACCGGTTCTGAAGTTGACGATAAAGATTATTATGCTTATGCCGGTGGTATAGCGGCGTACGTCGGCGTAGAAACGACCATTTCGGACAGCTTTACGACTTGTATTCTTAACGCAACCGGCATAAACACCAAACACGCAATGGGTGATATTTACGCTTACGCTTCACCTGCGACGGAGTTTGTAAACGCAGTTACCGTATTCAATTCGTACGCTGATTGCGAATCCGAGATTTATGACGATACGGAAATTAAGTCTTATGCAACCCCGGGAGAAGTAAAGCCTAAGGATGTGTCTTTCATAAAAGGTACGCTTAAATGGAACGATACGGACTGGGTAATCAAGGACGGAGCTTATCCTACGACTAATTTGTCGGAAGGTAACGTTAGCTTCAGGATTACTTTGAACTACGTAGGAAATACCGTTAATAATGGCGAGGCAACTAAGGACTACGCCGTTGAGATTAGTGAAAACAGCTACTTCTCGTTCAGCTCTCACGCAGGTCAATATTTCAATGAAATTATCGTTGCAGACGCTGCGGGACATACCTCGTACGGATTCTTCTTTGACGAAGCGGGCACGCAAAGGGTGCATTACAGCTACGTTCCTACGAGAAACGTAACTATTTACGTAGGTTTTGCAGATTATTCCGAAGTGAAGGGAACTTACGAATTTAAGCAAGCGACGGGCAGAACGATAAAGCTTACTCTTAATGACGACGCAACCTTCACTTACTTAGACGTAAGACCTTCAAGCGGCACGTACGTATACGACGGCGAGAAGCTTATTTTTAACGACGCGTTGTTTGCAAGGCTTTCCGGTAATGCCGTGATGGGCGAAAACGGAAGACCTATGCCTTGGCTGAACTACGAGCCTTACAGGTTTGTGGGTGCGCTTTCCGACAACGAGCTTTTAGTGTACGACGGAACTTATTTCACCAACGAGGTTATCGAGGAAAAAGACAACCGTCTTGCGTTTACGAAGGTGGGCACCGAACAAACAGATAAAAACGGTTTCATCGGCACTTGGGAGCGTTCGGCAACCATTAACGAAAAGTACGTTTTCGGCACCGATACTTGGTCTTACAGTTGGAAGTCCAACGAGCAAAGCGGTAAGTATACAATATCCGAAGGCGTTGCAACCTTGACGAATACGGCGGGCGATACCGTAATAGCAACGGCAAGTATCGATAACAGCGGACTTCTTCTTGTAAAGAAGTCGGGCGAAAACGACAAGTATTTCTGCATAGGAAACAGCTTCTTGGGCAACTGGTATTCAAGTGAGCACGAAGCTTATCTCGTTCTTGACGGCTGTGGTAACGAGCTTTCCGGCAGTGCAACGGCAATAATCGACGGCGTTTATTATGAAGACCTTTCTTACGTTAAGGACGGCTTCTTCGACGGCTTTGCGCCCAACGATAGTTACACTTATACGATTTTAAGCAGTTATTCGCTGTTCGGATATTTCACTTACAACGCAACCACGAATACGATTAAGGCAAGCTTGTACGATGCGGGTATCGGAGGCTTCCAGGAATTCAATTTCGTTCTTTACGATTATTATCTTGGCGAATGGATAACCGATGACGAGGTCGGCGGTGAAACGGCTTTCACCATTATGGACTTCAACGGACTCGGACTTTATAAGGCGGAAGGGGACGCAACCCTCGGTTATATCGTTATCAACAAAACGAAAGTTCCCTACGAGTGTTCGGTTGAAAACGGATTGAACGGCACGTTCACCTATGGAGGTACTGAGTACGTTCTTACTACCAATGGCGACGGCACGGTTACCATTACAGCCGACGGCAACAGTGCGGAATTCTTCCGCAAGGACGAAATGGCAAAAACGCCCTTAGTTGACGCAGAAGACAACGTTTACAGATTTAACGGCGGCGGCAAGCTTTCAAATGGCGGAATTCTTACCATCACTTATTCCAAAAAGAGCGATAAGTGGGGCACGGTAGAAGAATACGGCTACAAAATCGCAAGCGGTTCTATTGACGATTTGGATATCGTTATTAACCTGTTTAATTTGGTTGACGGCAAAATAGTTGGCGAAAGTCTAGGCACGATATCCATTAGTGAGCCGAAATTCGTTTTACAGTTTAACGGACAGAAGGCAATTAACCTTGATTTGTACTTTGCGTTTACCGGTCAGTGGTCTATAAGCGGACTTATGAATAACTTCAGAATCGGCAAATTCGACTTGACTTACGAAGCGAGGGGTACTTATAACGGTGTGAACAACGTTCCCTTCGTATACTTCCCCGAACGCAACTATATTTACGTTTACTTCCGCGTTGACGGCGAAGATTTTGACAGCTATTACGTACAAAACTATTTGTTGCTTATTGACGACAACAGCCTTATCGTATCGTCGTATCCCTATCTTGTAAGCAGCGACCAAACGTATTACGCTACACACAGTGACGAACTCGTCGGAGAGTGGCAGAATACCAAAACGGGAGCAAGCCTTGCATTTGACGGATGTGCAGACAGTAAGTACTCGGTAGGTGTTGCATTTGATTCAACCAACGGAATAACTTATTTGTACACACGCAGATTCGGTACTTTGTATATGTGGCTTGAAGAAGGCGAAAATGTCGTCGTAGCTTATACCGTTAATTACGACGAGTATGACGACGAGTTTTTGGGAGATATCGTTTACCGCAAGCCCAACACGAGATACGGCAGCCTAACGCTTACGGAAGTATTTGATTTATTAGGCGGTCCGATATTTACGGCGTCCGGTAACGGAACTGATTACGAGTTCTACTTTGACGGAACCGTTAAAGTGGGCGATAAGAACGGAAAAGGTTCTATTAATGCCGTTAACGACAACGTAACGACGATGGATATTACCCTTGACGACGGTACCGTAATAACGGTTGAAGTTAACCACGGCGACGGCACCGTAACGGTAATAGATTAATTTACAGTATCCAAACAATTTGAGTTTCAGAGGAATCATAATGAGTTTATCAAGAAGAAAAATAAAGAATTCTGCACTTGCAATTCTGTCGGTTTCGCTTTGTGCGACGCTTTCGGCGGGATTAGTGCTTTCTAATTTCAGCGGTAAAAACGTAGGGGCAAACAGCAACGAAACCCTTTCTTTTACCGACGTTACGCGTGATTACGATACTTCGGGCTTGATGAAGCAGAATTTCAACACGTCGTCCGTTCTTTCCGCGCCTAAGACGACCTACGAAAAGAGAACGGTTCTCGTCGCGTTGGAAGGTAAAAGCCTTCTCGAAGCGAAAAGCACGAGTGAAACCGTAGCGGAATACGCAGAGTCTTCCGTAGGCGTTAAACAGCTTCGTGAACTCGGCGAAGTGCAGAAGAATTTCCTCAAAAGACTTGATTCCAAAAGAATATCTTATAAGCTTAAAAGCAGTTATACCGCAATTGCAAACATGGTTGCGATAGAGGTGGACACTTCTCACGTTTCGGAAATAAAGAAGATGTCCGGCGTTGAAAACGTCGAAATTGCAAGAACCTATCTTGCACCGCAGGTATTTGACGCGCCCCTTGACGACAAAGGCGCAGTTGCGAACGATTCGTTCGTTTACAAAACGGGTATTTACGATTCTTCGGACTACAGCAGCCGCTCTTGGGGTACGGGTGCGGGAACGGCAGTTGCCGTTATCGATACGGGACTTGACTATACGCACGACGCGTTTTCCCATATGCCCGATACGCAGCGTTTTAAAAAGAACTCTGCTAACGAAAACGACGGTGATACCACTTATATCAGTGACGTGCTTCAAGATACTACGGCTTATAAAAGGGTAACCGCGCTCGGTAGCTCGTTGACCGTAGACGACGTATACATTAATGAAAAGGTTCCCTATGCGTTTGACTACGCAGATACCGACGCAGACGTTTATCCCTCGTATTCCAACCACGGCACGCACGTTGCAGGTATAATAGGAGGGCAGGACGACAGCTATACGGATAAGGAAGGTCACACCGCAACGGACGAGAACGGCGACCCCATTCCTTTCGTAGGCGTTGCGCCCGATTGTCAGCTGGTTATTTGTAAAACCTTCACCGATAACCTTGACGACCCCGCACTCGGCGGCGCTGAGGCTGAAAACATTATGGCAGCGCTTGAAGACTGCGTCGTACTCGGTGTAGACGTTATAAATATGTCCCTCGGTACCACGGCGGGCTTCACCTCAACCGACGACGGCGACGAAGAGGGTTCGACTTACGACTTAATTTTCAACAATATCCAAAAAGCGGGTATAAGCCTTATCTGCGCTGCAAGTAACGACTATTCCGCAGGCTTCGGTTCGGCTTACGGTACTAACCTTGCAACCAACCCCGACTCCGCAACGGTAGGTTCGCCCTCATCGTATTTTGCGGCTTTGTCGGTTGCAAGCGTCAGCGGACAGAAGTCCGAGTATATGACGGCAGCGGGTAACGCAATTTATTTTGAAAACTCAACCAACGGCAACTCGGTTTCTTACGACTTCGTAGATTTAATGCTTTCCGACAGGGACAAAGACGGGAACGTAATTGAAACTTATGAAGAAAAAGAATTCGAATATATAACCATGGGTACCGGTCAAGCGGCGGACTATATAGGTATGTCGCGCTACGTCGAAGGCAAAATAGCGGTCGTTCAGCGTGGCGGAAACACCTTCCAACAGAAGGTTGAGCTTGCACAGCAGAACGGCGCGGTGGGTTTAATAGTTTACAACAACGTGTCGGGCACCATAAGAATGTCCCTTGGCGACGTGTCTAAGGAGAATTTCATTCCCGCGGTTTCCATAACGATGGACGCAGGCAAAATTCTCAAGGATAACGCAGACAGAAGCGGCGTCGGTACGATAACCATAAACAGAAGCAATTCCTCGGGTCCGTTTATGAGTGCCTTCTCATCGTGGGGTCCCACGCCCGATTTGAAGATTAAGCCCGAAATTACCGCTCACGGCGGAGAAATTACTTCCACCGTACCAGGCGGCTATGCCGAGCAGAGCGGTACTTCGATGGCAGCGCCCAATATGGCTGGCGTTACGGCGCTTGTAAGAAATTACGTTAAGCAGCTTCCCATTGCGGAAAATTATTCAGCCAGCCAGATTACCCAGCTTACTAATCAGCTCATTATGAGTACGGCAACCACGGCTTTTGACGAGCAAAAGCTTGCATATTCACCCCGTAAACAAGGTGCCGGACTTGCAAACCTTAACAATATAGTTAATACACGCGCATATATTTACACGCAAGACGGCGACGCGTATTACTACAAGCAGAAGGACGGCAGACCCAAAGTAGAATTTGGTGAAGACGAGAAAAAGAAAGGCGAATACACCTTCAATTTCCACGTTAACAATTTCAAAAGGGCTGCAAACGAGAATGCTAAAGATTTGACCTTTACGCCCGAAGTACTGTTTATGACGGAGGAAATGGCTTCCGACGGCATAACGGTAGCAGAAAAGGCGCATATGTTTAAAGATATCGCACCCGTGTTCACCGTCAACGGTGCGAACGTTACTAAAATAACTGTACCTGCTGGTCAGTCCGTAAACGTTACAGTTACTTTAAAGCTTTCCGACACAGAAAAACAATATTTGGAAAAATTCAAAAACGGAATGTACGTTGAAGGCTTCGTTAAACTCGTGGCAGAAAACGACGAAAACGCTGAATTAAGCGAGCAACAGTGCGACTTGACGCTTCCGTTCCTCGGCTTCTACGGCGACTGGGAAAAGGCGCCCATGCTCGATATGGACGCTTACGAGCTTGCAAAGCTTCAACAGGATTCTTCAAAGAACGAAGAGGAAAAGCCTTCGGCAACGGTTTGGGCAACCCAACCTTACGCTTCGTACTGGAATGAAGACTACGTAATTCCTCTCGGCTCTTTCGTATATACGCAAGACCCCGACCCCACCAAGCAAGAAATGTACGCCAATATGGAGTACAACGCTATTTCGAGATTTAACGAGTATAACAACGAAGAGGGAATCGGCAACTACCTTACGACTTACAACATAAGGTGCGTCTATGCGGGACTTTTAAGAAACGCCCGCTACGTGAAATATTACCTTTACGACGAAGCAACCGGTGAACTCGTATACGAAGGACAGAAGAACAGAATAAGCAAGGCGTATGCTAACGGCGGTACTGCCCGCCCCGCGTATTTGGAGCTTAAGCTTTCACCCGACGATTTAGGGCTGCTTGCAAACGGTAAGTACAGATTTGACTTTGAGTTCCTTTTCGATGAGAACTCTCAGCCTTCGGAAGAAAACACTTATTCGTTCGACTTCTACGTTGACTATGAAGCGCCCGTCTTGCAAGACGCACGCCTCAGATATTACAACTACAAGCAAGGCAACAAGGATAAGCAGAGAATTTACCTTGATTTGGACGTTTACGATAACCATTACGCACAGTCTATTATGCTTTGCTATAGGGACGTAAACGAGAAGGGCGAAGTACAGCTTAAGCTTGCTACCGAATACGTTACCCCCGTAGCTAACCCCAACAGAAACGGCGTAACTACCGTTTCGATAGAGGTTACCGATTTCTGGGACGAGTATAAGGACAGACTCGTAGTTCAGCTTGACGACTACGCTTTAAACCACGCGACTTATCAACTCAGTGCGTTAAACAACGGGTCACAGCTTGACGCGACGACGGCGGTAAACAAGAACGTTCTTCCCGATAAGTTCACCGTTCCCGAAAGCGAAAGAAATATTACCTTAAATATAAACGAGGCGCACAAAGTAGTTCTCGATTACGAAGGTAATGCGGATATTTCAAACTTTATTATGTCGCTTGCGAGTGCGGGCAACGTTACACAAGACCATTACTTGGCAGTTAAAAACGGTGAAATCGTTGGCTTGGCGTCAACGAATGGTAGGCAAAGGTCCGTAACGATAAGCAACGGCAGGGGCTATAACGAAACGATTAACGTTACGGTTACCGATAAGGTAAATACGATAAGTAACCCTGAATTCAGCTTCAACGTAATAAAATCAAACCACGAATCGCTCGTTAAGGCGAAGCATTCCGGATCTATTACCGTAAACGCGGGTGAAGATATCCAGCTTGAAGTTCTGCCCGAACCTTGGTATTATCCTATGGACGACGTCGAAATAACCTGGTCAAGAACTGGTACGGCAGTCGACGAAGTCGTAGACGGAAAAGTTCATACAAGAGAAAGGGGTTCCTCGGTTGTTACCGCAACGATTATGGCGGGCGGCATAAGATATACCGTAAACTTCACCTTCAACGTGGCTGACCCGTTTACCATAGATAATATGGCTTTGACGTACTATCACGGCGACGGTGTGTCCGTAACGGATAGTGCGACCGGTAAGGTTATCGGTGAGCACGTGGCAGTTATCCCCGAAGGCAAAAATATTATGTCTATCGGTGAGGAAGCGTTCAAGGACAATAAAGTAATTGACGCGGTAATAATTCCTAAAACGGTTACCTCGATAGGTAAGAGGGCCTTCTACGGTTGTACTAATCTTAAAGCGGTCTACTTTATTGACTACGATTCCGAAGATTACCTTAACGACGCAACGCATATTGCAGACGCTGATTTGACGCTTATTGACAGAAAAGCGTTTGAGGGATGTACTTCGCTTGAGCTTTTGGACCTCAGCGACGTAAAGGTTGTAACCGTTGCAAGAGAAGCGTTTAAGGATTGTATAAGCCTTAAACAAGTTGCTAAATCAACGGCAATTGGTACGGCTTACGACGGAGCGTTCCTCGGTTGCAAGGCGTTGCCCTCAATAGATATTTCAGGACTTCACACTGCAGGTATGAACGTTTTCAGCGGTTGTGAAAGTCTCAGTGAAATTATAACCGATAAATATACGGCGATAGGCGTAGGGATGTTCACGAAACTCCATTACGAATATCAAGAATACAGTTATACAGATGCCGAATGGAAAAAATTGTATAAAGATTATCCCGCTTGCAACAGTCTTGAAAGTATTGAAATCAAAACGAGCACGGTAGGCGTAGGCGCGTTTGCAGACTGCGCGGAGTTAAAAACCGTGAAGTTTATCGGCGGCGTTGACGTTAATATTGCAAACAGCGCGTTCAATAATTGTAAGAAACTTGCTTCCGTAAGTTTTGAAAACTGCACCGTTAAGAGCATAGGCTCGCATTCGTTTAAGAATACGGCGCTTACTGATAGCGGCTTTAAGCTTCCTAACGGTCTTGAAACCATCGGAGCGGGAGCTTTCGGCGGTACTGACTTGACATTTAACGGTCAAAGCGGTTATACTGTAAAGGATGACGCTGTAATAAGCGGCGATACTTTGTTGCACTATTTCGGCGCGGGTAGCTACACGATACCCAACGAAGTAACGAAGATAGGCGCTTACGCATTTGCGAACAGCGGCGTAACTAACGTAAATCTTAATAACGTAACCGAAATAGGTGAATATGCGTTTGCGGATACCGAAATCGAAAGCATAACGATACCTGCAAGTGTAAAAGTAATAGGTGAAGGCGCGTTTGCAAACAGCAAACTCAGCTCGGTAACTATTAACGCGAACTTGAAGGAAATTCCCGCATACGCGTTCTACAACACCGAACTTACTTCGATAACTTTGCCCGAAACCGTAACTTACGTTGGTGATTACGCCTTCGCGGGCGACCCCGAAACGGGTAGCAAGTTGACAACGTTTACTTTCAACCCCGCAAACAAAGCTACGCTCGGCAGCTTCGTGTTCAGCGATTGCACTTCGCTTACGACTATTGCACTTAATGCAAATATCCAAGCTATCGGCGACAGAACGTTTATGGGCTGTACCGCGTTGAGCGAGGTAACTTTACCCGGCGTTACCGCATTGGGCGAATACACCTTCTGGAATACGCCTAACCTTGAAACTGTGGTATTCAGTACTGAATTAAAATCGACCGGTAACTATACGTTCGCGGCGAATAGCACGGGCGAGAGGGCAAACCTTACTTCCGTAACGCTTGGCACCGCGATGGTGGAAATCGGAGATTGCGCATTCGTTAACTGCGGTGCGCTTGAAGAAATCAACCTCGGCGGCGCAACCAAAGCGGGCGAAGCTGCGTTCATGAATTGCGGCGCGCTCAGCACGGTAGTAGGACTTAACGGACTTAAGGAAATCGGCGATTACGCCTTTGCGGACTGCGGTTCGCTTACTTCGCTCGTAATTACTTCGGCAGAAGAGATTGGCGAATACGCTTTTGCGGGCACCGGTGAAACGACCGTTGCAATACCCGCAAACCTTGCTAAGGTAGGCTACGGCGCGTTTGCAGCCTCGCCTAATCTTACAAGCTTTACCGGCAACAACGGCACTTTCTATGCAGACGAGAACGGCGTTCTGTTCGAAAAAGTTAAGAACGTCGTAGAAGGTCAGCTTGCTGAAACGGGTAAAATCACTCTCGTGGCGTTCCCTTCGGCTAAAACCGTTGCGGCAACGGACGGCGAAAAGGTTTATACCTTGCCCGAAAACACCGTAAAAGTTGCGGGCTCCGCATTCCACGGACTTAAAGGCGGAATTGACAAGGTCGTTCTTCCTTACGGACTTAAAGTAGTGGGTGCTGCGGCGTTCTACAACAGCGGAATAACAAAGTACGAGTTTATGGGTGCAACCGCGCCTTTGCTTGAAACCGATTATTCGGCGGCAGTTGACGAAATAATGGACGGCGCAACCGCTAACAAGGGTTACTATTACGCAAACTTTGAAGGCGACTTTATCTTCTACGCAAACATAGTAGAGGGCAACGCCGTTCAGCTTACGATTTACCGTCCCGAAAACGGCACGGGTTACGATAATTACGTGTATACGAATTATTTCAAAGAGACCGTGCTTACCCAAGCTACGATGAGCGAAGCAACCAATTCGTTCATTGAACTTGTAAAAGATTTCGATTCCGCAAGTGCAATTTCCGGCTGGAACGAATCTAACAAGTCCAAGAAGGAAGTTGAACGGTTCTCTGAAAAAGTAAAGACGGCGCACGGATATTACAATATTTTCTCCAAAGACGAATATCAGCTTTCGCTTGTTGACAGCTCGCTTATAACGAAGCTCAACGAAGTTGAAACGGCTTTGCGCCCGATTAAGAAGAATTACGGTATTCCCGTTATGATTTCAAACCTCAGCTACACCGGCAACTTCAAGTCGGAGTATAAAGTCGGTGAAACGTTCGATATTACGGGACTTCAAGTCGTAATCGAATACGACGATTATTCCACCGAATACGCCGATATGAGTAAGGTAACTTACGATTTGCACGACCCGTTGACGGCACTGAACAACGTTGTAAAGCTGACTTATTCGGAAAGCACTATTCCCGTTTACGTTAGTATCAGCGTAACGGAAGGTGGCAACGAACCGGAAGAGGAAAACAGCGGTTGCGGCGGCGGTTGTGGAAGTATTTCTTCAATAGGCGGACCTATGACGTTGACGCTTACGGCAATCGGTTTAATGTTTGTGGTTTATACTTTAAGTCGCAGAAAAAACAGAGGTAACAGATGACGAGAAAGTTAAAAATCTTGTTAATATCAGTTTTATTCGTAGTCGCTACGGTATGCGTTTGCGCCTTCGCGGGCTGCAAAGTTAAGTATACCGTAGACGAACTTAAAGAAAAATACGGACTGACGGCGCAAGTAACGTACTTTTTGAACAGTAACGACGGTACGTTTAACGATAATGCTTTCGTTAAAGACTTGTATTTTGAAGCCGGTCAAAAGCCAATGAATATCGGTTCAAGCGATCTTATCAGCGGAAGCTCCGATTTAAAGATTAACGTAGGCTTTAATTTCACCGGTTGGTATGAAGTTGAAAAGGACAGCGCAGGTAACCCGCGTTACACTGATGGCGGAGTTTATTCCGACGGCGACAAATATGACGGCACGAAGAAAATTGTTATGTCCGACAAACCGTACGATTTCAGCAAGCCCCTTGAAGAAGGTGAACACGTTTACGTGTGCGGCGACTTCTTTAAGGACGTAAGATTAGTACAAAAGCTTATATGCATTGACGAGGGCGACGGTACGTTTAATTTGATAGGTTATACCGACGGCGATACGACCGTAACCGTTAAAGACGGAGAGGAAATTGCTTACGGAAGCCGAAACATTCCCAAAACGGGCGGACTTGACGATAACACGGCTGCTTTACAAGATAGGTTCCAAGGTTATACCGTAGAAGGCTTCTATCAGAAAGTCGGCGAGGAATACGTTCCTTTTACCGATTGGCCCGTTAAATATCCCACGACGACAAATGCGGAAGGCAAATACGACGACGTAGAGCTTTACGTTAAGATGCTTAAAGGTGAATGGGATATAATAAGTACCCCCGCAAACGTGGCAAGAATGTTTAACGGCGGTTCCAAAAATTACTATATTAAGCAAGATATAGACGGCAACGGGAGAGAAATTTCTTATATGCGTACAGGCTTAACCGGAAAGATTTGGGGCGGCACGGAAGGACGCAAATTAAGCAACTTTGTTGTGAAATCGACAATTGAACGAAGTGCGGGCGGCGCTGCGATATTTGGAAATATAGGTGAAAACGCCGTTATTAAAAACGTATCGTTTGAAAACTTTAACGTAGAGTTCACTGTAGCAAGCGGAACTACGCGATTTGATCCCGAGTCCGGAACAGTAATTACTACGCCAAACGACGCTGATATAAGCTTTGTTGCAAATAAGATTTCTGAAAAGGCAACGATAGATAACGTAAGTATAAGCGGTAATTTAAATATTACGCTGTCAGACAACAGTAGCGTAACCGCTACGACGGCAGATAACTGGTTGTTCGGCGACCAAGACGATAAAACTTACGATAAAATAAAAGTACTTTCTGCAACTTGTACCGTTAAGGATAAAGACGGCAACGTCGTTAAAGACGGAAGTGGTAACGACAGAATTTACACTCACACAGTAGAAAATAAGAATATCCAAACGGAGGAATTATAATGAAAAAAGCCATAAGAAACGTTGTAATAGGCGCAACTTGCGCAACTATGCTGTTTGCTATGACGGGCTGTACCCCCGACGAAATTGAGCACTTCGACGCGGAAACCCGCCCCGTAGCAATTGCAACCGGCGCACTTGACGAAAACTTTAACCCGTTCTTCTATACCTCGGGCAACGACGGCGACGTAATCGGTATGACACAGATTTCAATGCTGACTTCAAATGCGGACGGTGAAATCGTCTGCGGTGAAGACCAAGCAACGATGGCGCTTGATTACAGCGTTAAGTCTTACGATGCAGCTGGGCAAGAAGCTTCCGGCACGTCCATTGACCATACCACTTACGAGTTTGTAATTAAGAAGGGCGTAAAGGATAGTACAGGCTACGAAATGGGCATACTCGACGTACTGTTCAATCTTTACGTCTACCTTGACCCCGTGTATTCCGGTTCGTCAACCATTTATTCCACCAATATTAAAGGGCTTAAATCGTATAGGGCGCAGCAAGAAATCGACGACGATTCTTCTGTTAACGTTGAAGACCGATACAGAGCAGCCGCGCAGCAAAGAATAAGCAACATTCTCGCGTACGATAATACGAACCCCACTAAATCTTGGGACGACGTTAAGGACGACGTTCAACTCGTTGCAAAGCGCTTCAAGGAAGGACTTGAAAAAGACTGGACCAGCGTAGTAGGTACCGTAAGTTCCTATAAGGAATTCAGATTTACCGAAGACTGGGAAGTTTATATGTGGAACGAAGGTATTGCAGACTATCAGTATAAAATTAACAGCCTTAACAATAAAGAGAGGATGAAGGACGAACAAGGCAGATTTTACACTACGCTTGAAGCTCCCGCTGAGGGCGCAATGCAAGGCACTGAAGACCAGACGTATATCCGCAAAAGAATTATGGAGCCCAAGTTGGAAGGGCTTACCGGTACTGAAAGAGATGCGGCTATGAAGACGGCTGCTGTTGATTTCGTTTTTGAGAACTATTTCAAAAAGGTTAACGGCATTTACCAAGGGCAAGCTACGGGTATGCTTAGCTCTATCCTCCAAAGCTCGTTCAGCGCCGATATACTTACCGCGTTTATCAGGGACGAAATGAGCCATAATTCTACGGGTTCCGAAGGTATGCCGATAAAGAGCATTTCGGGTATTACCACGGACAAAGTTACTTCTTTCAAAGGAAAAGACCTCGGCGGAGAGTACGACCTTCTCAGAATAGTTATCAACAAGGTTGACCCCGCAGCAATTTATAACTTTGCATTCACCGTTGCGCCCATGCACTATTATTCGGGCAAGTTTGATGATGGTAAGGGTAAGGGTGAAAAGGACTATGTTGCCTTTGCACAAGAAAACTGGCAAGACTCTAATGCTGAAAACAGATTCGGCGTTTGCTTTATGAATGCCGACTTTATGGACGGCGTAATAGGCAGTTCTGCTAAAAACGTACCGGTAGGTGCGGGTGCCTACAAGATGAAAGAGGGCGAAAGCAAATTCTACGACGGAAGTATGGTTCGCTATCAGCGTAACGAATACTTTACCACTTTGGGTAGCGGAATTGAAAACGCAAAAATCAAGTATCTCAACTACGTTTATACCACTGACGATACCATCATAGAGTCGCTTAAAAACGGGACGATTGACTACGGTCAGCCCCAATGTACGAAGACGAACGTTGAACAGATTTCCGGCGTTGAGCACCTCAATTCGCGTAACTATGCTGCAAACGGTTTCGGTTACGTAGGTATTAACCCCACTTACGTTCCCGATAGGGAAGTCAGAATTGCAATTATGCTTGCAATGAATCCTCAAAGCTATATAGTAGACGGTTATTACACTACACAATATTCCGAGCCGATTTACAGACCTACTTCGTCGACGAACTTCCTTAAAAACTACGATAACGAAAACGGCAACGCTCTTTCGCGTCCTTACGTGTTTAAGAAGGGAGTTTGCGATGAGAATGGAGACATTGGTAACGTAACGTTAGAGTGGACTGATACTAAAAAAGGTCTAATTCAAGACTTGGTTGCTTCTGCGGGTTGGACCAGAAAGGACAACAACAGCAAGTATGAGAAGAACGGAAAGACGCTTTCTTTAACCTTCACGATTGCGGGCGAGTCAGCTGACCACCCTGCAATGCAGATGTTTAGGGAAGCAGCCAATCAGCTTAATCCGTTAGGCTTCGATATAACGGTTAAGAACGACATAAACGCGCTCGTTTCACTCGCAACCGGTAAGCTTGCGGTTTGGGCGGCAGCTTGGTCAACGGGTATTGACCCCGATATGTATCAGATATATCATAAGGATAGTAACGCTTCAAGTACCAGGAACTGGGGTTATTCAACCATAATGAGTAATCTTGACACGTTCCCCGAGGAAAACGAGATTCTTACTCACCTCAGCGGACAAATTGATTTGGCAAGGTCTTATACGGACCAAAAGTATAGGGCACAGTATTACATTAACGCGCTTAACGACGTTATGGAGCTTGCTGTTGAACTTCCCACCTATCAAAGACACGATTTAGGCGTATATAACAATAAAGTTATAAATCAAAATTCGCTTAACCAAAAGGCCAGCGC
This sequence comes from uncultured Clostridia bacterium, assembly GCA_947176485.1. Lineage (GTDB taxonomy): Bacteria > Bacillota > Clostridia > Christensenellales > Borkfalkiaceae > Coproplasma. Next base: position 15,805 of record CAMWQS010000010.1, read on the forward strand.
GAACGCGGGACTTCTGTACAAGATTTGGGAACTTGATTACAATTAATCAGATTATCGGAGCAAATTATACAAAATGTTTAAATACGTAGTAAAAAGGTTGCTTCTTGCACTGTTTATCCTTTTGACGGTATCCATAATTCTATATATGCTTATAAGGCTTATGCCCACGAATGTTATAGAAACGAAATATTGGAGCACCCATAAGGATAATGCAGGTAGCGAGGAGGAGTTGCAAGCCATTCTTGACAGATATAATTTAGGCGATAACTCTTTCGGGGGCATTTTAAAAGGCTGGTGGATGTGGATAACCGCTTTCTTTGCGGGTGATTTCGGTACCAGTCTTACCAACAGTAAACCCGTTGGCGAAGTTATTTTCGAGAATATGGGGGTTTCCTTTGCGATTGCATTGGTTTCCCTCGTGCTCGAATTGATAATCGCAATACCCCTCGGTATTAAGTGTGCATGCAACCAGTACGGAAAACTTGATTATACCGTAACGGTACTAACGATGATAGGTATTTCCTTCCCGTCGTTCTTCTTTGCAAGTATTTTAATTAAGGTATTTGCAGTTGACTTGGGTTGGTTCCCCGTCGGCTCGTTGAATACGCCTACAGCAAACTATACGGGAATTATGAGGTTCCTTGATACTTGCTGGCACTTGGTATTGCCCATTATCGTACTTACGATACTTTCCATAGGTTCGATGATGAGGTATACCAGAACTAACACCTTGGAAGTATTAAACGCCGATTATATCCGTACCGCAAGGGCAAAGGGACTTTCGGAAAACAAAGTCGTTTATAAGCACGTTTTCAGAAACACGCTTATTCCGCTGGTTACAACCCTTGCCGGCATTTTGCCGACCCTTTTCGGCGGCTCGATGATAGTTGAGCAAGTTTTCGCAATTCAAGGTATCGGTAGCGTGGCGTATCAGATGACACGTACCGGCGACATTCCGTTTATAATGGGTTACGATATGTTTATTTCGGTTTTGACTATTATAGGCATATTGCTTACCGATATTATGTACGCAATAGTAGACCCTCGCGTTAAGTTAGGAAAGTAAGGAGGGGAGCAATGGAAGAAGAAAAGAAAACGCCCGAAATTTCGGACGAAGTGAACGCAGAAGCAAGCGAAGAAACCAAATATAACGAGCTGCACGGCGAAGTGCTTGGTGAAAGGGTGAAAGTTCTTTCCCCCGCAAGAACCGTTGCAAAAAGATTTTTCCGTTCCAAACTTTCGGTAGTCGGTTTGGTTATCATCGTTGCGCTGTTTTTAATATCTTTTATCGGACCTCTGTTCTCGCCTTGGGGTGAAATGGAGATAGACACGACCCCGACGACTATCGTAAGCTACAGCCAAACCAGATTTACGGACGAAGACGGGAACTTAACTACTTGTTGGGATATTTCCGTTGGGGAAAGCAATATCAACAAGGAAGCAGAGATTTCTGCACAGCATTGGCTCGGTACCGACGAAAACGGTTGGGATATCTTCACAAGATTAATGTACGGCGGAAGAATTTCGCTTACTATAGGCTTTATAGTCGTTATTCTTGAAACGCTACTCGGCGTAGTTTTAGGCGGACTTGCCGGTTACTTCGGCGGAAAAGTAGACAACGTAATAATGCGTATTACGGATATTCTATACTGTATCCCGACGCTACCCATAATGTTAATATTCTACGCAGTCTTCGACGCGAACAACGTTTTGGGAATTGAACGACTATATTATATGATGGGTATTCTGACCCTAATCGGTTGGGCGGGCACGGCAAGGCTCGTGCGCGGGCAAATCCTTTCTTTGAGGGAACAGGAGTTTATGCTTGCCGCAAAATGCTCGGGTCTGTCCGTAAAGAGGAAGATTTTCAAACATCTAATTCCTAACGTATTGCCCCAGCTTATCGTATCGATGACGCTTGGACTTGGTAGCATAATTCTTACCGAAGCAACGCTCGGCTTCCTCGGCATAGGCGCGCCGATAGGCACTGCAACGTGGGGTGCAATGATAAACTCTGCGGCGAACATTACTCGCCTTAGTTTGTATCCCAACTTCTGGATACCCCCTGGCATATGTATTACGCTTGCAATTCTTGCATTCAACTTCGTAGGCGACGGTTTAAGGGACGCATTTGACCCTAAAATGAAGAGGTAAAAAATGTCCGAAGAAACAAATTCAAAAAAATCGCATTATATATCGGGTAAAGAATCCCGCCGTATTGCAAGGGAAAACGCCAAGCAGACGAAGTACTTTGAAAAGCGGAAGAAAAGAAAGGTGAAAGAGGAAGAATTCGTTACGACGATGAAAGATTCTTCAAATATCCTCGAAATCGAAGATTTGCACACCTTTTTCTTCACTGACGCGGGCGTAGTAAAGGCAGTTAACGGTGTTACTTTCTCGATACCCGAAGGGGCGACGGTCGGCGTCGTTGGTGAAAGCGGTTGCGGTAAATCGGTAACCTCGCTTTCTACGATGCAGCTCGTTCAAGGACCCGCGGGACAAATAGTCGACGGCGCGATAAGGTTCAAGTCAAATTCATATAAGCGCGACGAAAAGGGGCGCAAAATCCCCGTTTACGAAACCGAAAACGGAGAACCCGTATTGGATAAGCACGGTAAGCCCGTTATAAAAAAGAACGAGCTTGGCGGCAATATGTACGAGCGGGAGGAGCGCGTAGTCGACATCGCAAAGATGCCTACCGACGCTATGCGCGCTATCCGTGGTAGTGAAATTGCCATGATTTTCCAAGAGCCTATGACTTCGCTGAACCCCGTGTTCACCATAGGTAACCAGCTTAACGAAGTTGCGCTTTTGCACCTTGAAGGCATATCCAAAGCCAAGGCGAAAGAGCGTAGCCTTGAAATGTTGAAGCTCGTCGGTATGGCTGATGCAGAGGGTGTGTACAAAAAGTACCCGCACGAGCTTTCCGGCGGTATGCGCCAGAGAGTTATGATAGCAATGGCGCTTTTGTGCAACCCCCGCCTAATTATCGCGGACGAGCCCACTACGGCGCTTGACGTTACCATTCAGGCTCAAATTCTTGACCTTTTGAAGGATATAAAGAAGAAAATTAACGGAAGTATAATGCTTATCACGCACGACTTGGGCGTGGTTGCGGAAATGGCTGACTTCGTAGTCGTTATGTACGCGGGCAAAGTAATCGAAATGGGTACGGCGGAAGATATTTTCGATAACCCTCTGCACCCGTATACGATAGGTTTACAAAAGAGTAAGCCCACCGTTGACGGCGAAGTGGAATCACTTTATTGTATTCCCGGCTTCGTTCCCAACCCCGTGGATATGCCAAACTATTGTTACTTCCGTGACAGATGCGACAAGTGCCGCGGTGAGTGTGCGGGCGAATACCCCAAACTTATAAAAGTATCGCCTACGCACAGCGTATCTTGCTACGTATACGAAACGAAAGAAAACGAGAAGGAGGTTTAATATGGCTGAAAATACAGCAAGCGAAGTTGATGAGCTTCCCGAACAACCTCTTTTGGAAGTTAAAAATTTAAAACAGTATTTCGTGGTTGATACCACGCTTTTGGGCAGACCGACGAAATATCTTAAAGCAGTTGACGGCGTTTCGTTTAAAATAAGCAAGGGTAAAACCCTTGGAATAGTCGGCGAAAGCGGTTGCGGAAAGACTACGATGGGCAGAACGGTTCTTCGTCTTTACGATGTAACTGGCGGGGAAATTTGGTTCAAGGGACAGGAAGTTTCGAAAATCAGCAACCGTGATTTCAATAAGCTTCGCCCCAATATGCAAATGATTTTCCAAGACCCGTATGCAAGCCTTTCACCTAGGCTTACGGTAGGCGAAATTATCGGCGAGGCAGTGCGTGAGCATAAAATCGTGCCCAAAGAGGAATATCACGACTATATTTTAAGCGTTATGAAGATGTGCGGACTTCAACCGCACTACTTTGAAAGATACCCGCACGAGTTCTCGGGCGGGCAAAGACAAAGAATTTGTATTGCCCGTGCGTTGGCATTAAAGCCCGACCTCGTTATCTGCGACGAGCCCGTATCCGCGCTTGACGTTTCCATTCAAGCTCAGATTATAAATATGCTTAAAGAATTGCAGCAGAAACTGCAATTAACATACGTGTTCATTTCGCACGATTTGTCGGTTGTAAAGCATATTTCGGACGAAGTTGGCGTTATGTACCTCGGCAGCATGGTTGAATACGGCACGAAAGAGGCAATATTCTCAAACACTCTGCACCCGTACACCAAGGCGCTTTTCTCGGCTGTTCCCGTGCCCAACCCGCACGTAAAAATGAACAGAATTATATTAAAAGGCGATATCCCGTCGCCCGTAAATCCTCCCAAGGGTTGTAAGTTCCACACCCGTTGCGAGCATTGTATGGATATATGCGAAATGGTTCGCCCCGCGTATAAAGAGGTAGAAAAAGGGCATTTCTGCGCTTGTCACCTCTATAACACGCCCGAAGAAAACGAGAATTGCAAGAAAGAGCTTCAAAAGCTTCAAGAGCTTGAAAGAATTACTAAGCTTGCAAAGGAAGATATGCGGGTGTTCAAGAAAAAGAACGAAGAGAAGGCGGAGGAACCCGCTGACGAGCAAAAGGTGAATGATGGCGAATAGAAGGTCTGACGACGACCTTGATACGACTACTAGCTTTGCGGATATGAACGTGGACGGGTTTAAATGGTACAACCCGAAAGCGAAGCAAAAGAAGCAAGGCGACATGAAAAAAGTCAAGACCAAGGTTTCAAGAAAAGAGTATTGGGCGATGGTAAGGGGCGCGTTTGCCGCTATTGCCCCGTTCATACTTATTTCTATCGTAATGTTCGGCTTGGTATTTTTGCTTGCATATTTCTGGTTAAAATAAAATTAAGCCCCCCGCGCACAACGTGCGCGGGGGGCTTCGTTTTTTTATAGAGATTAGTAGGTATTAAACCGTTTCAACGTTTATGAGGTTAGAGTTGCCGCTTTTGCCGTTCGGCGTGCCGCCGGTAAGAACGATTTTATCGCCCTTTTGAACGATGCCCGAATCAAGCGCAGCGCGCTTAGCGTAATGGAACAGGACGTCAACCGAATAGAATTCCTCGCTCATTACGGGAATAACGCCCCAGCTTAAAGAAAGCTTTCTGTAAGCTCTTTCGTCGGTCGTCATACCGATAATGTCTATCATGGGACGGAAGCGCGAAACCGTTCTTGCCGTGCCGCCAGTTCGCGTACAAACGACGATAACTTTTGCGCCGATGTCGTGTGCAAGGGTGCAAGCGGAGTGCGCAAGCGCTTCCGAAAGCTTGTTAATGTTATAATCGTTTTCGTTAATATGTGCAATGTAGGAGGTGTTTGCCTCGGCTTGTGCAGCAATCTTTGCCATAGCTTTTACGGCTTCAACGGGGTATGCGCCCGCGGCGGTTTCGCCCGAAAGCATTATCGCCGACGAACCGTCGTAAACTGCGTTTGCAACGTCGGAAATTTCCGCACGGGTGGGGCGGGGCTGCTTAATCATTGATTCAAGCATCTCAGTTGCGGTAATAGAGCGCTTACCGCAAATACGGCACTTCTTAATAATCGTCTTTTGAATGCTGGGAAGCTCTTCAAAGGGCACTTCAACGCCGAGGTCGCCACGCGCAACCATTATTCCGTCGCATACTTTTAAGATTTCGTCAAGGTTGTTTACGCCCGCACGGCTTTCGATTTTAGCGATAATTTCTATCTCGCCGTCTTTAGAACCGCACTGTCTGAGCCAGTTTCTTATGTCTAAAACGTCTTGTGCTTTCGAAACGAAAGAAGCGGCAACGAAGTCAATACCTTGCTCAACACCGAATTTAAGGTCGGCTTTGTCTTGCTCGGAAAGGTATTCCATTTCAAGCTCTTTCTCGGGGAAGAACATTGATTTTCTGTCGGAAAGTACGCCGCCGACAACGGTTTTGCAGATAACGTTAGGCTTTTCAACCTTAACGACTTCGAAAATCATAAGCCCGTTGTTAAGAAGAATTTTATCGCCGGGGAACATTTGGTCGCAAATTCCCGCGAACGAAACTGAAACCCTCGTCTTGTCGCCAACGATATCGTCGGTAGTGAAGGTGAAGGTATCACCGTCTTTTAAGGTGATTTTGCCCTTTTCAAAGGTCTTAATTCTGAACTCGGGACCTTTCGTGTCCAATAAAATGGCAATGGGTGCCTTTTTCTGCTCTCTAAGCTTTTTAACAATAGCAATTTTTTGTGCGTGGTCTTCGTGCGTGCCGTGTGAAAAGTTAAGGCGGGCAACATTCATGCCGGCGTCAATTAAGTCGGATAAAACGCTTTCCGTTTCACTGGCGGGACCAAGCGTGCAGATAATCTTAGTTTTTTTCATTTAATTTACCTCTTAAATCTGTTCAAAATCTTCGGGATGCTTTTTATAATCTTGATATAAACGAAGCCTTGGCAAAAATTGAAGGAATGCATAAGCTAAGTTAAACAGCAATATTACTAAACTTACAATCAGCAGTATCGTTCCCGCAATAAAAATTTCATAGCCGTATTGTGGCGCATATTGTGCATACATAGCCAAGAACATACCAATTAAAAAGAAGACACACGGCAATATTACCATTAATAATGTGCCCGCAAGTAATTGCTTGTATTTTTTATCAGTAACCAATAAACCTCTTCGTCTTAATTCATCAATGTCGTTCATTTATACCTCTAGAATGCTACTTATTATTTTAAAATATATTTATTTAAAAAGCAACTTAAACGGCAAATTAGTTGCCCGATTTTATTAAAAAGTGCTATAATGGCTAAGGTTTGAGTTAATTATACGGTTGCGGGCTACTTTAAGTAGCGTGAGGAAAGTCCGAGCATCGTAGGGCAAGGGTGCTTGTTAACGGCAAGAGAAGGCGACTTCAAGGAAAGTGAACAGAAATATACCGCGGGGAAACCCGTAAGGTTGGAATGGCGAGGTAAGAGCTCACCGTCCCCTTGGTGACAAGGGGAGCCAATTAAACCCCACCCGATGCAAGATTGGGCTGTAGGCTTGCTTAAATGCAAAGGCTGCCCGTCTGCTTACAGCCGTAAATATCGCTTGAGCTTGTAGGCGACTGCAAGATTAGATAGATAACCGTACACGACAGAACTCGGCTTACAGATTAATCTCAAACTAAACTTTATAG
>CAMWQS010000011.1 GCA_947176485.1 uncultured Clostridia bacterium
AGAAAACAATCCCGATTAAATTCTCCGCTCGCATTCCAAAGTAAGAAGCGGAGATTTAGTGCGGTTTATATACATTTACAAAATAATTTAAGGAAGGAATTAAATCAATATGGCACGTATTGCCGGTGTAGATTTACCCAGAGAAAAGAGAGTTGAAATAGGTTTAACCTATATCTACGGTATCGGTCTTAAAACCTCCCAGAAAATCTTGAAGGAAACGGGCGTTGACCCCAACACCCGCGTTAAAGATTTGGACGAGACGACCGTATCCAAATTAAGAGAATACATTGACCACAATATAAGGGTTGAAGGCGAACTTCGTACGGAGGTTTCGCTTAATATCAAACGCCTTATGGAAATAGGCTGCTATCGCGGTATCCGCCACAGAAAGGGCTTGCCCGTTCGCGGACAGTCCACCAAGACCAACGCAAGGACCAGAAAGGGTCCTCGCCGCACGGTAGCTAAGAAGAAAGGTGCGAAGTAAGGAGGACGGATATGGCAGCACAGAAAAAGCAAACGACTACGAGAAAGCGTAGAGAGCTTAAAAAGGTTGATAAAGGACAAGTTCACATTCAGTCCTCTTTCAACAACACGCTCGTTACCGTTACCGATTTACAGGGTAACGCAATAAGCTGGTCTTCGGCAGGCAGCCTCGGCTTCAAGGGCTCGAGAAAGGGCACTCCTTTCGCAGCTCAGCAAGCAACCGAAACTGCGGTTAAAGCGGCAAAAGAACACGGACTCCGTTCGGCGGAAGTTTACGTTAAGGGTCCCGGTGCAGGCAGAGAGTCGGCGATAAGGGCAATCGGCGCGTGCGACGTAGAAATCACTTTGATTTCCGACGTATCCCCCATTCCCCACAACGGTTGCAGACCGCCTAAGCGTCGCAGAGTATAAGGAGGAGTTAAGAAGTTATGGCAACTTACAGAGAGGCTAAATGCCGCCTTTGCAGACGAGAGGGCGGAAAGCTGTTTTTGAAAGGCGATAAATGTTACAACGGCAAATGCCCGTTTGAAAAAAGACCCGTAGCTCCCGGCGCACACGGTTTGGCGGCGGCAAGGAAGAAGGTTTCCGAATACGGCAAACAGCTTCGTGAAAAGCAAAAGGTTAAGAGAATTTACGGCGTGCAGGAAGGTCAGTTCCGCGCTTGCTACGAGAAAGCCGACAGAATGAAGGGCATTACCGGTGAAAACATGCTCTCACTTTTGGAGCGCAGACTCGATAACGTCATCTACCGTATGGGCGTTGGCGTATCCCGTGCGCAGGCAAGGCAGCTCGTTAACCACGGACACTTCCTCGTTAACGGCAAAAAGGTAAATATCCCTTCTTATATCGTGAAGGTTGGCGACGTCGTAACCGTTAAAGAAAGCAAAACGGGTAATAAATACTTTGAGGAAATTAAGTCCGCAAAGGGCGGCAACACCCCCAAGTGGCTTGAATTCGATAACGAAAAATTACAAGGTAAGATATTGGCGCTGCCTGAAAGAGAAGATATTGACAGTCAGATTGCAGAGCATATGATTGTCGAGCTGTACTCCAAGTAATAAATAAATAAGAAGGAGGAAGTTATATGATCGAAATGGATATGCCCAAAATCGAGGTTAACGAAAGCGAGGACCAGTCTTACGCAAAGGTTATCGTTGAACCTCTTGAAAAGGGCTTCGGTCTTACGATAGGCAACTGCCTTAGAAGAATACTCTTGTCGGCGCTTCCCGGCGCAGCGGCACAGGGCATAAGGTTTTTAGACGGTAGCGTCAAGCACGAATTCTCGGCAATAGCGGGCGTTAAAGAGGACGTAACCGAAATTATTTTAAACATCAAAACGCTTGCAATTAAAACTGCCGTAACGGATTCCGATTACGTAAAAGTCGTTCATCTTTGCAAGGAAGGCCCCTGCGAGGTTAAGGCAAGCGACATTTCCGACGACGCGGAAATAGAAATTATCAACGGCGACCAGCACATCTGCTACGTAGACGCAGGCGGCAAAATCGATATGGAAATCACCATCGGTCGCGGCCGCGGCTACAAGGGTGCAGACCATACGAGGACCGAGCTTTTGGACTACATCCCCGTTGACAGTATCTATACGCCCGTTAAAAAGGTTAACTACTCGGTTGAAAACACCCGCGTAGGACAGAATACCGACTACGACAAGCTCACTTTGGAAGTGTGGACGAACGGTGCGTTCAGCGCAAAAGAAATCGTTTCTTTGGCTGCTAAGATTATGCAGGACCACATCTCGCTTTTCGTTGACTTGTCGGATTCTATTAAAGGTTTGGATATTCTCGTTAAAAACGAGGACGACAAGCAAGCAAAAATTCTTGCGATGGCAATCGAGGATATGGACCTTTCCGTCCGTTCCTACAACTGCTTAAAGCGCGCAAATATACACACGGTGGAAGACTTAACCAGAAAGACCGAGGACGAAATGTTGAAGGTTAGAAACCTTGGCAGAAAGTCATTGGACGAAGTTATTATAAAACTCGAATCTTACGGACTTTCACTGTCAAACAAGGAGGATTAACGGTATGCCCGGCAAATTGGGAAGAACGGCAGAGCAAAGACAGGCTCTTTTAAGAAATCAAGCGTCCGAGCTTTTGTGGTACGGAAAAATTACCACCACCAAGGCAAAGGCTAAAGAGTTACAGCCCTACGTTGAAAAGATAATCACTAAGGCTATCTCCGTTTACGACGAAAACGAAGAGTACGAAGTTAAGACTACGGATAAAAAGGGTAAGGAAGTTACCCAAAAGAACGTTAAGGACAGCCCCAAGAAGCTTGCGGTTCGCCGCCTTCTTATCGGTAAGCTTTACGACTTGCAAGAGGTTAAGCCCTTCAACGAAAAGAAGTCCGACTTCAAAAAGAGAACCGGTGATATTCAGCATCCTTTAATGGAAAAGCTGTTCAACGAAATCGCGCCCAAGTACGCACAGCGTGCGGAAGAGTTGGGTCAAGGCGGCGGCTACACGAGAATTTATCTTCTCGGCACCCGTCGTGGCGACGGCGCAGAAGAAGCCATCATCGAATTGATTTAACAAAGCAAACTTAAAAACAGCGGTTTTGTACCGCTGTTTTTTGTTTTTATCCGCAAACCGTTTAAATCTTTTTGACATTTTTCGCGCCTGATATATAATATAATAAAGTATTTGATTTAGGAGAAGGATATGAACGATTTATTGAAAGCGGTTGACGAACTGCCCCTTATTCTGAAGGTTATTCTGTGCATACCGTGCATTGACGTGTTTTACGGTATTTGCCGCATAGTGAAGGGAGCAACCAAAGGCGACGCGGTGTGGTTGATTTTAGGCATACTTACGGTGTTCCCCGGCGCGTTCTTTATGTGGATATTGGACCTCGTATGGGTTCTTTTGAAAGGGCACGCGCTTTTGCTCGGCGAAGAGATGTTTTCATAAATATAAAAATTTTTGTTGACATATTTTGCATATATGATATAATATATTTAGTAATAATTTCAAAAGGAGATTTTTCAAAATGGCATCTAAGAAAGGCGATTACTTTGGTCTTGCTTACATCGTAAGCTTGATTCTTGCAATTATCCCTATAACGGCTTGGATTTGCGGTATGATTACCAGATTTTCCGAGGGCAAAATCGTAGCCGGTATTATCCGTATTTTCGGTGGCTGGCTCATCTGGCTTCTTGACCTCATCTGCATGATTTTCAGCAAGCACATTTGCCGCGTTATCCCTGTTTAATTTTAGGAAACAAAAAACGACCCGCTCACAAGAGCGGGTCGTTTTTTATATTTTTAACTCATCATGATATCTAATTCGTCGTAGGTTTCGCCCGTTTCCAAATTTTTAAATAAGAATTTGCCGTTGTCGTACAGAATATAGCTGTGGGGGCTGCCCTCTTTGGGTAAAGAAGTTGAGCCGGGGTTGAGGTGAATACGCTCTCCGACCTCTTTCATCGGCACGTGAGTATGTCCCGTAAGATAAATCTCGTTGGGTATCGGGCGGTGAAAATCTTTATCACCGTGAAAAAGCACGAAGGTACGTCCGTCTACGAACGTGAAGGCAAAAACGGAGTTTACCCTGAACGGCAAAACCATTTTATCGACTTCCGCGTCGCAGTTGCCTTGAACGCATAGAATTTCATCCTTGATTTCGGTCAGCAATTCGACCACCCTCATCGGGTTGTAATCGTCGGGCAGGGGGTTGCGGGGGCCGTGGTACAAAATATCGCCCAAAAGCAAAAGCTTTTCCGCGCCCTCCTTGCGGTAAGCGTCCAAAAGCAGTTTACACCATTTAGCCGAGCCGTGTATATCTGATGCAATAATAAGTTTCATAAAAATATTATAGCATAGCACGGTCGGGCGGTCAACTTAAATAAGCGGGGCAAATAGGCGTAGGATAAAGCACGAAAGCCGCTTCATGCGTGAAAGCTTGCCGTGCTGCATTTCGGTGGAAAGGGCAAGGCTGTCTTTGAAATCTTGCTCTACGGTTTCGCATATATCGTCTTCGAAAAGCACCCCGCACTCGTAGTTGTAGTGGGTGGAGCGGAAGTCGAAGTTGTAGCTCCCCAAGAAAACCTTGTCGTCGCAAATTACCGTTTTGGCGTGCATAAAGCCGGGCGTGTACTCGAAGAATTTCACCCCGCTCGGTTTCAGCCGTTGGGCAAACGCTTTTGATACTTCGAAGGCGTACTTTTTATCGGGGATATGCGGGATAATAACCGTTACGTCAACGCCGCGCCGCGCAGTGAAGGCAAGCGCAGACGCGACCTTGTCACTTACGCAAAAGTAGGGGGTCAAGACGTGCACCCGTTCCTTTGCCGAGCTTATCGCCCAAATATACGCGTCCTCGCAAAAGGCCTTGCAGTCGGGGCAGTCGTAGTAGGGCAGACAGTTCTTCGCGCCCTTCGAAGGGGCGGGCATTTCGTGCTTGCCGTTCCACATTGCAAGGAACATTCCCTCGAAAACCTTCGCCGCTTCGCCGTAAACTACCAGCCCCGTGTCCTTCCAAAACCCGTAAGGGCTGTTTATGTTTATATACTCGTCGGCAAGGTTGACGCCGCCCGTGAAGGCTACACGCCCGTCGATTGCTATAATCTTTCTGTGGTCGCGTAGGTTTATGTCCGAATGGGGGAAGGGGGGCAGACGGTGAAAGACCTTGACCTCCATTCCCGCTTTTTTAAGGCGTTTGATATCCCGTCTTGAAATCTTCAGACCCGAGCCCACGCCGTCGCACATAATTTTAATTTCGGCGCCGTTCGCCTTGGCCTTTTCAAGCGCGCTTATAACCCGGTTAAAAAGCTGACCGCGGGCAACTATGAAAAACTCGATATAAACCGATTTTTTTGCTTTCTCTATTTCGGATAGGGCGCGGCACCAAAACTTCATTCCCGTGGGAAAATATTCGGCTTTGTCGTAGCCCGCAGCAGCGGTTCCGCAAAGCCCGTTCGCCGCCCGCGCAAGCCCGCTTTCTTCGGCCTCGATTTTCAATATGCCTTGCGGCTTGTGGCGTATCGTCGCTATAAAAAATATCAGTGCGCCCGCTAAGGGCAAAATTGCAATTATCAAAAACCACGCGCACTTTACTTCCGTGTTGCCGCACCGAAGCAGCAGCACGATCGAGGTTATCGCCGTCAAAAGCCACATTGCGGCAAAGGCAACGGTGATGGGCAAAAACACGGGCAGATACAGGCATAAAAAAATAATTGCGGCAAGCTGTGCCGCAATTAATACTATTATCCAAAAATTCGGTTTTAAAAATAATTTCGGTAAATTGCGCATAGAGTAAATGCGCGGGTGGGAGAGGTTAGAGTACCATTTTAAGAATGGTCATCTTGCTCTTTTTAACGGTTGCCTCGCTTCTTTCAGCAAGCAGTGCGGCGGGGTTGTAGTCCGTTAAAATTTCCTTGGCGAAGTGTTCTACGTCAACGGCGTTATGAACGAGCATATTTATGACCGTGTCGGTATAGTCGTAGGCTTGGGAAACGCCCAAAACGCGCAAGTTCTTAATCAGCACGTCTCGTGCGGAAAGGGTTGCGCTTATTTCCGACTGGCAGCTTATAACAACCGTTTTGCCGTTGGATACCAGCCTAGTCGCCAAAGCCAAGGGAAGGCGCGAGGTTGCGCAGTACACAGCCGCGTCGCAAAGGTTGCCGCAGGTTGCACTGTTCATATTGCTTTCCAAATCGTCGTCGCCCGCGAAGGCGTAGTGTATTCCGCAACGCTTGGCGTTTTCAAGATTGTACCCGTTATTGTCGATGATTATGGGTATAACTTTGTGGTATTGCAATACCTGTGCAATAATATTGCCCGAAAAGTCCGCACCGATTATAGCCACTCTCTGACCCGCAGAAAGATTGAGTTTGTCGTAAATATTTTCCGCAATACCTATCGTTTCTATACAAAGCGCCTGAAAATCGCTTACGGAATCGGGGAGGGGGGCTACCTCGTTATATTCGCACACGACGAAGTCGCGCATAAACCCGTCGAAGTCCTTACCCGCATTAATTATGCTGGTGCATTCCTTGGGCTTGCCGCTTTTGCACGCAAGGCATTCGCCGCAGGGGCGGGTAGGCTCGAAGTAAACGCGTGTGCCCTTTTCAAGCCCGTAGCAGTTTTCGCCCGTTTCCATAACTATACCGACTGCGGCGCGGCCGGGGACTTTGGGATAAGTCATATCGAAACCGCCGTTATAAAGCACTTCGTCGAAGTCGGTAAGCATAAGGTGCGTAACCTTTATTTTAACTTGTGTGGGAGAGGTAATGTTCACCGTGGTGGGTTCGTTCACCAGGTGCTTTACGCCTTTTAAAATCCAACTATCCATAATTACTTTGAATTATATACTAAATTATCGGATTTTGCAACACTTTTTTTTGTTTACAAATTTATAGTTTAGGCGGGAAAAATTGATTGACTACAAAATATAATTGTTATATAATAGTTTAGCATCAGAAGAAATTTAGCGAGGTAAAGATATGAAGCCCGAAATTCATCCCGATTATCACGAAGTAACGGTTGTATGCGCTTGCGGAGCTACGTTCAAGACCGGTACTACTAAAAACGTTGATACCTTGAAGGTCGATATTTGCAATAAGTGTCACCCCTTCTTCACGGGTAAGCAGAAGTTAGTAGACACCGGCGGTCGCGTAGAGAAGTTCAACAAGAAGTATAAACTTTAAGTCAGAAAAGCTCCAAATACATAGTAATTGGAGCTTTTTATCTTATTAAAACGCATATAAACTTCGTTATGCGGCGTCGTGCTGTGGCAACCCTCAGTCATTTACGCAAAGTAAACTCCTTCGGGTTTTCCTCGCACTCCTTGCCTAACTCGTTTCTCTGCGTTTTAGACGGCGGGACTAATCTCGTCCGTTCAAAATTGGTTTTAAAAAATGTCCGAAAAGAAAGAAAAAAAGAAAAAAACTAAAAAGTGCGGAACCTACGTCGGCGGTCAGGCAGTGCTTGAAGGCGTTATGATGATGGGCAAAACCTGCATGGCAACCGCCGTTCGTGACCCGAACGGGGAAGTGCAGATTGAAGCCAAGCGTTTAACGCGGAAAGACAGCACGAAAAAGGCTTGTAAAATTCCTTTCGTGCGCGGTATCGTCAATTTGGTGCTGTCCTTAGTAAACGGCGCGCAAACGCTTATGCGTTCGGCTGCGGTCTACGGCGAAGACGACGAGGAGGGCGGCAAAATTCAGAAATGGCTTGCCGAAAAGTTCAAGCTTAACGCCATGGACGTCGTCTCGGCGATAGCCGTATTTATCGGCGTCTTGCTCGCGCTTGGTATATTTATCGTTTTGCCTAACTTTTTGGTATCGGTAATACCCGGCATACAGTATACGGTTTGGGAGTATATTCTCCGCGGCGTGTTCAAGCTGATAATTTTCCTTGCCTATCTTGGGCTTATCCTTCTTTTAAAAGATATCCGCCGCCTTTATATGTACCACGGCGCCGAGCATAAAACCATAAACGCATACGAACACGGCTTAGAGCTTACGCCCGAAAACGTAATGCAAAGCTCTCGCCTGCACGACAGATGCGGCACCTCGTTTTTGTTCATAGTTTTAATAATCAATATCGTTATATTTTCGCTTGCGGGCTGGGGCTTCTATTCGATAATTCCCCCCGTAGAAAGCGGGGTTGCAAAGTTCTTTATTAACCTTGCAATAGAAATAGTTCTTCTGCCCATAATCGCGGGAGTTTCTTACGAGGTTTTAAAATTCCTTGCAAAGTTCGATAACAAGTTCGTTGCGGTTCTGAAAGCCCCCGGGCTTTTGCTGCAAAAGGGACTTACCACGCGTGAACCTACCGAGGACATGGTTGAAGTGGCTATTGCCGCGTTTAAAAAGGTCTTAGAAATGGACGCAGACGAAACCGTGCCCGAAACCGTTTTCGTAACGGGCGGTATTCTTTCCAAAATGCTGGAAGAAACCAAGAAGAAATTCAAAGAAAACGAAATCGACGAAAGCGACGCAGAGTGGATATATTCCATAGTTTTGGATATTCCCCGCAGCGAGCTTAAGCACGAGCGCACCGTTAAGCCTTCGGAAAGCAAAGAGATTGCGGAAATTATAGAAAAGCGTTTAACGGGCAGACCCCTTTGGTACGTCATAGGCGACACCGACTTCTACGGCTGCAAAATTAAGGTTGACGAGCGTGCGCTTATTCCCCGCCCCGAAACCGAGCTTTTAGCCGACTGCGTCGTAAAGAGCGCGGAGGAAGGGGACAGAATTTTGGATATGTGCACGGGCTCGGGCTGTGTGGCGATATCCGTTGCAAACGCGCTTAAAGGCAAAAACGTTGTCGTCAGCGCGGCTGACGTTTCGGACGCGGCGATTATGCTTGCGGAAGAAAACGCCAAATTAAACGACGTTATCGTTCACTTCACCGTAAGCGATTTATTCAAGAACGTGCGCGGGCGGTTCAACATTATCGTCTGCAACCCGCCGTATATAAAGAGCAGTGAAATACCCACCCTTCAGAAGGAAGTACGCGAGTACGAGCCGAAGGTTGCGCTTGACGGCGGCGAGGACGGGCTTGAATTTTACCGCCGTTTAGCCGTAGACGTAAGGCAGTACCTTGTAAAGGGCGGTATGCTGATAATGGAGTGCGGCGAAGGTCAAACGAACGAGATTTTGCAGATTTTCCACAAGCGCGATTACGCAATTGTGCTTAAAGATTTAAGCGGTGTTGAGCGTTTTGTTAAGATAGTATTTTAGTTAAAACGGCGCATATGCGGCGCAATACTGTGTTGTGCTTACGTTTTGTTTTGGTTGTGTACGCCTAAGTACACGCCCTGCAACAAAGCCGCGCACGCCTTGTCTTGCTTGCATCTTCGCCGTTTTTTATTTGCTTAATTAGGTAATATTTATGAGTAAAATGATAGACAAACTTAAAGATATATACTCGCGGTACGAGGAGCTTTCCGAAAAGATGAGCGACCCCGCGGTAATTTCCGACACGGCGGAGTGGACCAAGATTGCAAAAGCGCAGGCGGAGATTGCGGAAACGGCACAGAAGTACGCCGAGTACGCCGAGGTCGAAAAGCAGAAGGTGCAGGCAGAGGAGGCGGTAAAGACCGAAACCGACGCAGAAATGCGCGAGCTTTTGTACGCCGAGATAGAGGACTGCAAGGACAAGCTTGACGCACTCACCGAGGAGCTGAAAATTCTTCTTCTGCCCAAGGACAAGAACGACGACAGAAACTGCATAGTCGAAATTCGCGGCGGAGCGGGCGGCGAAGAAGCCGCGCTGTTTGCGTACGAGCTGTACAGAATGTATTTAAACTATTGCGAACGCCACCGCCTTAAAGTGGAGCTTGTGGATATAAACGAAACCGAGCTGGGCGGCATAAAGGAAGTCGTTTTCAACGTTGCGGGCAAGGACGCCTATAAGCAGTTGAAGTTCGAAAGCGGCGTGCACCGCGTTCAGCGCGTGCCCGAAACAGAGTCGCAGGGGCGCGTGCATACCTCAACGGTTACGGTTGCAGTTCTTCCCGAGGCGGAGGACGTAGAAGTCGAAATTCGCGACGAGGATATCCGCGTGGACGTGTACCGTTCTTCTGGCGCGGGCGGGCAGAAGGTAAACAAGACCGAAACGGCGATAAGAATAACGCACTTCCCCACGGGGCTCGTGGTTACCTGCCAGGACGAGAGAAGTCAGCTTAAAAACAAGGACAAAGCCTTCAAGGTTTTGCGTTCGAGGCTGTACGACTATTACAACTCGCAAAACCAGTCGGCGTACGACGAGCACAGAAAGTCGCTCGTGGGCAGAGGGGACAGAAGCGAGCGTATCCGCACCTACAACTTCCCGCAGGGCAGAGTAACCGACCACAGAATAGGCTTATCCGTTTACAATTTGACGGAGTTTATTATGGGCGACATCGGCGAAATGATTGAGGCGTTGGCGGTGGCTGAGCGCGAAGCCCAGTTAGCCGGCGAGGAATAAACCCAATATTGACAATATTTAATTTTGGTAATATAATAAATTTATGAAACACAATCAGTCTTCGGAAGATTATCTGGAATGTATTTTGCTTCTGTCGCGTGAAACTCAGCACGTGCACCGCGTTGACGTGGCGCGGAAAATAGGGGTATCCCAGCCCGCCGTTCAAAAGGCTATAAAAATTTTGGAAACGGGCGGCTACGTTGAGTTTGACGGTATGCACATTTACCTCACCCTTAAAGGGGAGGAGTATGCCGAAAAGGTTTACGAGCGGCACTGCATTATAAAACAGTTTTTAATTTTGCACGGCGTGAACGCCGCCGACGCGGAAAACGACGCGTGCGAGATGGAGCACGTAATTTCCGAAACTACTTTCGATATGATGAAGTCAGCGGTTAAACGTTCCGTTTAATCACGTATCTTTATTGCTTTGGCGTAAGCTTGGCTTGCGACAAATCAAGCTTTGAGGTCATAAGTGAAAAAAGCGATAAAATCAAAATCTTTAATTCTTTTATTTTTAATTGCCGCCATAGTTTTAGTGGCGGCATTTTGCGGTGCGTTTGCGCCCAAAGCCGCATCCGCTAATACCGTTGACGACAATTACCGTTTTAATAAAGTGAGCGTGGATATCACCGTCAATAAGGATAAGACTTTTAGGGTTACCGAAACTTTGACAGTTCGGTTTTTGGAAGACGATATAAACACGGGAATTATCCGCGATATCCAGCGCATAAGCAAGACCACGCGCATAGTGGACGGTAAAAAGAAGGACGGCGGAACTTATATAGCGGGGCTTTCGGACGTCAAGGCTAAGCTTGACGGCGGCTATTGCAAGGTAACCGAGAGTCTTTACAGTAACGACGAGTTTTACTCCATAAAGATGCAAAAGCCTTCGGAGCGTTTCGATGCGGGCGTACATACCTTCGTTTTGAGTTATATCTACGATATGCACGACGACAAGGTAAGCGGATTTGACGATTTTACGTTCGACGTTTTGGGCTACGCTATGAATTTAACGAGTGAGTTCGACGCAAAGATTACCTTCCCCGAGGGTACAGACCTTTCAAAGGTCAGCTACCGCACGAATAATCAAAAGACGTGGACGCCCGACCAAGGCGAATACGCGGAAGTCGTGGATAACGTAATTTATATCCACGCAAACCCGCAAAAAGCAAACAAGGGCTACACGGTGCAAGTGATTTTGCCAGACGGGTACTTCACCGCGCAGAAAACTTTTTACTGGTACTATATAATTTTCGCAGTAATTGCGTTTGCGTCGATAGTTGTCGTTGCGGTGATATTCTTAAAATGCGCAATACGCAAAAAGCCCGTAGAATCGGTTGAGTTCTACCCGCCCGAGGGTATGCCCGTTATGCGGTTTGCCTCGGTTTGGAAGTTGGGCGCAAAGCCTAAGCACGTTGCCGCGCTCATATTAAAGTGGGCGGGCATGGGCATATTAACGATAAAGGTGGAGGGCACGACGGACTGCCTGATAAAAGCCGTAGTCGATACCAAAGCCGAATACAAAGAGGGCACTAAGCTTTCACAAAGGCTTATAAAGCCCGCCAAGGAATGCTTCGATACCGAGGGAGAGGAGGCGTACTTCAATATTCTGTTTTCGGGTATCGGCGGCACTGACTTTACTTTCTCAACCTCGTATTTCAGACGGTACGCCGGTTACGAGCAACAGAAAAGGCTTTACGATATTTCCAAGCTGTTAGTTACCGAGGGGGACACCGAGCCTGCGGTTGCGGTTAAAAACAATTCCAAGGCGAGGACGGCTGTGCTGTTCCTGTGCCTCGTGCCCACCGTAATGCTCGTAGCGTATCAAAGCGTATTGAACTCCGCGTTCTTGCCTTTGTTCTTCCTTATATTTATGGTGGTCGGCAACGTGCCCGTTCTGAATTTGGATATGATGAAGATAATCATACCCGTAATTTTCCCCATAGTTTTCTACGCGATGCCTTTCGGTATGTTCTATTCGTTGTTCGGGCTTACCGCTTACGACTATTGCGGGCTGTTCTATATCGCGCCGATAGTTTGGGCGTTGGGTGCGTTCGTTTTAAGGTTCTTTATGCCCGACGAAAGGACGCCCGGGGTCTTATCCGACTACGGCAGAATGCGCGGGTTTAAAAACTTTTTACTCAAAGCCGAGCTGCCGAGGATACAGGTTCTGTTTGACGACGACCCGTTCTACTTTGCGGAAATTCTGCCCTATTGCTATATAATGGGCATAAGCGAAAAGGTGCAAAAAAGGTTTGAACCCCTCAATATCCGCGTACCCGACTATATGGCGCAAGGCGTGAATCTGCACGTTATATGTTCAAGCATTTCCCACAGCAACAGCGCAGGTGCACCCCGTTCGTCCGGCGGCGGAGGCGGCGGTGGAGGACACGGCGGCTCTTCGGGAGGAGGCGGCGGAGGCGGCGGCTCCCGCGGGTGCTAACAAGCGTTCCGCTTGACCAAGTATCTTAATCGCGTCGGTTCTTGAACGACAAATAACACATCAAACTAAAATAAAGTGCGACGAGAAGTCGCACTTTTTTATTAAATTTGAAGCAAACTGTAAAAAACGCTTGCTCGTTACGCCGCGTAATGAATTACAATGTAGAAAAGGAGTGCTTATGGATAAATACAGAGCGATACCCGAAGGGTTTATGACGGTAGGCGAGGTCGCCAAGAAAATGGGCGTAACCGTCCGTGCGTTGCAATACTACGACCGCGAGGGGCTGTTTAGTCCGTCTTGCGTAAGCGAGGGCGGGCGCAGGTTGTACAGCGACAAGGATATAGTTTTGCTGCACCAGATACTTTCACTTAAATCTTTGGGTTTTTCCATTGACGAGATTAAAAACCGTTTGACGGCTGTCGACACACCCGAAAAAGCCCTTGCCGCGCTGACCGAACAGAGCAATGCTATTCAGTCGCAGATAAACGGGCTATCGAAATCCTTGCAAGAGATTGAGGCGTTGAAGGCGGAGGTCTTGCAGATGCAGACCGTCGATTTTAAAAAGTACGCGGATATCATTATCAACCTGCAGATGGGCAACAAGTATTACGGGCTTATAAAGCACTTTGACGAAAATCTGCTTGATTACTGCCATAAAAAATTCGATAAGGAAACGGGCGTTGAGTTTATAAACAAGTTTAACGCGATTACCGAAAAAATCGAAAAATGTATCTCCGAGGGCGTTGCGCCCGACGGGGAGCGTGGGCAAGAAATCGCAAAGGAGTTTTGGCAGCTTATAACCGAGTTTACGGGCGGGGACACGAGTATGCTGCCGCAATTAATGAATTTGGGGGACGCCCAAGCGGATAAGCGTTTAAACGCTTTTATCGGGCCGGCACTGGGCGCGTATTTCGCTAAATCGGGGGTGAACCCGTTCGAGGATAAAAAATGAACGCAATTGAAATTATAGATTTAAAGAAAAGCTACGGCGACGTCGCCGTGCTTAAAGGCGTAAACCTAACCGTGCAGCAAGGCGAAATTTTGGCGTTGCTCGGCGTGAACGGGGCGGGCAAAACCACCACCTTGGAATGTATCGAGGGGTTGCGCCCGTACGACGGCGGCACGATAGCCGTGAACGGGAAGATAGGTATACAATTACAGTCCTCGGCGTTGCAAGCGCATATCAAGCCGATGGAAGCCGTAAAGCTTTTTGCAAAGTGGAACAAGGTTGCACCCGACGAAGCTACGCTTAAAAACCTCGGCATACCCGAGCTTGCCAAAAAGAAATACGGCGCGCTGTCGACGGGGCAAAAGCGCAGACTGCATTTGGCTCTTGCGCTTATAGGCGACCCTGATATTATCTTTTTAGACGAGCCGACGGCGGGGCTTGACGTGGAGGGGCGGGTAGCCTTGCACGGGCAGATACGCGCTTTGAAGGGGCAGGGCAAGACGATAATTCTCGCCAGCCACGATATGGCTGAGGTCGAAGACTTGTGCGACAGATTAGCCTTTTTAAAGGACGGCAAAATCGTATTCGTCGGGACGGTGGAGGAGTTCACCGCAGACGGCACGGCGGACAGAGCTTCGCTTGAAAAGCATTTTATCGATATGGTGAGGGGTGAATAATGAAGGCGTTGTTTTACGGTATAGGCTTACAGTTCAAGCTTGATATACGCAGTAGGAGCATGCTTATAACCTGCTACCTCGTGCCGCTGGCGTTTTTCCTTTTTATGAGCGGGATATTCACTTCAATCGACCCGACCTATGCGAAAACGCTTATCTCGTCTATGACGGTGTTTACCGTAACGATGAGCGCGCTAATGGGCTTGCCGCCCGCACTTGCGGAAATTTACGGCACGGAAGTGAAGTCTGTATACAAGGCAAACGGCGCGCCGATATGGTTCGGGGTTATTACGCAGTTTATTTCTTCGTTTATACATACATTTATCGTTTGCCTTATTATCTTTGGGCTTTCGCCGTTAATATTCAAGGCGGACTTGCCCGTAAATATATTGTGGTATTTTCTGTCGCTGATAGCGTTGCTTTTCGTAACGCTGGCTATCGGCTGCATTTTCGGGCTTTTATTTAAACAGCAAGCAAAGCTGACGATGGTGGCAATGGTGGTGTTTTTGCCGTCCATTATGATTTCGGGCATAATGTTTTCGGCGGACTTGTTGCCGCAGTTTATGCAATATATCGCCTACGCTTTCCCCGCGACGCTCGCGTTTAAAGGTATGACTAATTTCGAGGTTTGGCACCTGCCCGTGCTTTTTGCCGAGTTCGCCGTACTGTGCGGGGTTATTGCAATACTTTTGAAGTTTAAAGTTAAAAAATAAAATAAAAACCCTCTGACGGTTTGTCAGAGGGTTTTGTTTTCTTCCTTGGTAATCATATAGTCGATATAGTTCAACGCTTCGTCGGCTTGCTTTTTGGTTAGCTTTGATAGTCTGCTAAGCCAAAGCCTTTCGTCCTCGCTGAGCTCGCGCATTACGTTCACGTTACCTAAATCGTCCTCGCGCCCCAAAAGGTAGTCGGTGGTGCATTCGAAAACGTCCGCAAGGGCACATATATATTTTGCGGACGGCTCAACCTTGCCCGCCTCCCAAAAGTTTACCGCCTTGTTGCTTGCCCCTATAAGGCTTGCCAAAGCGCGTTGGCTCAAATTCTTTTCTTCCCTAAGCTGCTTTATTCTGTACATATTTTTCCCTTTTTTGTTATCATTATAGGAAAAATTTTACACAAACCTGCTTGACAATTACCTTTATTACACATATAATAATTATGATGTGTAATAAGTTACACAATTTATACAAAAAGGAGTGTAAAAAATGAAAAAGGTATTGGCAGCATTGGTTTCTTCGTTGGCGATAGTTGCGCTTTGCGTATGCTTGTCGGCTTGCTCAACGAGCATCACGGGCACTTGGAAGTTCTACAAGGCGTCGGGCACGGTTTCGGGTATGGAAATTAACTACGAGGTCGGCAAGGAAATTGCGGGCGGCGTCAAAATTTCCGAAGACTTTATCGTGTTAACCATTAACGACGATAACACTTACGAGATGAAGTCGGCTATGATGGGCGAAGAAACGCAGAAGGGTACTTGGGAGCAAAAGGACGGCAAGTACTATCTTAACGTTGAAGGCGAAAGCATTGAAATGACCGTTAGCGGCTCAACCCTCACCTTCGAGCAAGACGGAATGAAATTAGAACTTAAAAAATAAGTTATACACCATTAAGTAAGGCGTCGCGCAAAATTCGTGCGGCGCTTTACTTGCATTTTAAAGCTTGACAGAATAATTTCAAAATAATATAATAAATTTATCAACGGAGGTATCATAAATGGCAAAAGGTTATATTTATAAAACTGCAAAAATCAAACCCGAAAACAAGGTTACGGCAGAAGGCTTTGTTGAGGAAGTTAAGCTTACCAGCACTTCCAAAACGAGTATTTTGTTTATGACGAGATACACTTTGAACTACAAAGTGCTTGTAAGAGTTGACGGTTTGGCAAAGCCCCTTACGCTTAAGGTTTCAAACAAGCTCGGTTGGGGCGTAGCGATTGCGGCAGATATCGAGGCGTACGACGGCGCGTACAAGGGCTTCCCCTTGCAAATCGGCGATAAAATCAACGTCGAGTACGACAGAATTAAGCCCGCAAAGTGCAACAAAGTAGATTAATAATTGAAGATGCCCGCGCACAAGCGCGGGCATCTTTTTACTCTACCGGATACAGGTTGCTTATTTTGTCGCCGTTTAAATCGACCGCGAAATACTTCACCTCGAAAAGGTTCGCTGCCTTGGGGTACACCAGCCCCGCCGCACGGATATCGCCGTGCTCGGCGTAAAACTTTTCGGTGGGCACGGTAACGCTTACGAACTCGCCTAAATAATTTTTAAGCACGCCCGCCTTGGGCTTTAACTCGTTATCGAGGTAATTCGCGTAGTCGCCGCAGGTTAACACGCTTTCGAAGAACGCAAAGTGCAGAATATTCTTTTCGGGCGGGCAGGTTTCTAAGGTTTTGCCCGAAACGAGCTCTAACTTTTCGCCGTCGTAGGCGTACCCACAGTGCGCCTTTGCCGCCGTGCAGGTTTCAAACGCAACCTTAACTTCAAGCCGCGTGCCGAACTCGGCTTCTTCAACCTCGTTCATAAAAATGCGCTTGCCCTTGTCCGAAATTATAAGCAGAGTGTTCCCGCCCCAAACGGCAAGCACGGGCAAACCGTTAAGCGTTTTTTCTTCAAAGCGTGCGTTCAGAAAACGCGTGGGTAGGGGGAGTAGGGAATATTCCTCGCCCTCGATGGATACGAAAACGCCGCCCTGCGCAAACACCGTTATAAGGTTGCCGCAAAACCGAGTTTGGCTTATGACGCTTAGCGCAATATTTTTGTTGCCGTATTCGCGGATATAAATCAGTGCCTCGCCGTCCATTAAATAGATATCCATAAAGGGGGGCGGGTTAAACAGCAGCTTTTCGTTTATGAAAAAGTTTACGGGCTGCAAATTCTCGCCCGGGACGATTTCCGCAAGCACGCTGTCGGCAAGGTCCATTTCGATATGCCGCTCGAACAAGTCAAGCCCGCCCACGTAAAGACCGTTAAGCTTTAAAATCGCAGGCTTGTACGAAAGAAAGTATATCCTCATAATAATATTATTTAATGTATTAAACCCGTAATTTATGTCAATATACACTCCGTGAAAGGAAATTTTCAGGAGGAAATATTATGAACAAAATAAACGGCTACACGGAAGACGAGGCAAAGAGATTAGTCGACTATATAAGCGTCGGTAAAAGGCAAGGCAAAACCCTTTCGGGGCTGTTCGCCTCGTACGCAAAAAAGACGGGCAGGGCAAAGGGCAGCGTGCGCAATTACTACTACGCGCTTCTCCGCAGTACGGGCGACGAGAGGGTCAAAAAGCTTTTAAGCGGCAAGGAGCTTAAAGCCGAAAAAATTACGCCCTTTTCCGAGGAGGAAACGGATAAAATTTTAAAGGAAATACTCACCCAAAAAAGCAAGGGCGTATCGGTAAGGCGAGCGGTGTTGAACCTTTCGAAGGGCGACGATAAGCTTATGCTGCGCTACCAAAACAAGTACCGCAACGTGGCGGGCAAGCAGCCCGAAAGAATTGAAAGGCTTATGCGCGAGTGCGGGCTTAAAAACAGTGCGGACGAAACGCAGAGGCGCATAGAGGAAGAGATTAACGGGCTTTACGACAAGCTTGCGGCGTCCTTAAAGGAAGAGAACAAACGCCTGACCGTGCTTATTAAAAGGCTTACGGACGAAAACGCTTTATTAAGATTACAGCTTAAAAATAATATGTAAAAAAGAAGGAATTGCCGCATAATACGGCAATTCCCCTTTTTTCTTAGTTGGAAGATTTGGCGGGCTTTTTATCTTGCTTGGAACTGTTTTCAAGCTCGTCAAGTTTTTGATCGATATAAGACTCTGCTTTCTGCATAATGTCTTCCTGATTTTTCTTGATGAGGTTTAAAAGCTTGCAGTTGTTGGCAACGACAAGCGCGCCACCTGCCATACCTATGGCAAGACCTAAAATAAACTTTTCCACTTTCTCTCCTTGTATGGGCACCTTAAAAACTTGTGCCTTACAATCAGTATGCCGCGTATAATACCCTTTTATGAATGTAAAAAATTGCCTACGCGTATACTTGTAATTTTAACAGTTTAATGTTATAATAAAATAAATAACGGCGCAAGGAGGGTTTCCCTCCGCCCGCGCACCCAATTTGTGCATACCTGCACCTCGGCGAGGGCGAAGTGCCGCAATTATATATGTGTGTGCCCCAAGAGATTGCGGCACGAGGGGCGAGAAGCCCCTAAAAATCACGAAATATTTTACGCGCAGAATAGCGTGAAATATTTGTGAGGGATTATATGGACAGATACGTCGCTTTCGATATAGGCGATAAAAGAATAGGCGTCGCAATTTCCGACCCGTTCAATACCTACGCGCTGCCGTCGCATACTTATTTCCGCAAGGGCTTTAAAGAGGACGTTGCGGCTATCGCGGCAATCGCAAAGGAGAAGGGCGCAACCGTAATCGTGTGCGGGTTGCCCGTGAACTTCGACGGAACGGAGGCGGTACAAACCGAAAAGACCCGCCGCTTTATCGACGCGTTGAAGGAGGCAACTTCGATACCCGTCGTGTGCGAGGACGAAAGGTTCACGACGCAGATGGCGCACGAGGTACTTATAAGCGAGGGTATGCGTAGGGAAAAGCGCAAAAACTACGTAGACGCGCTTGCCGCCGCGAATATTCTTGACGGATATCTGAATAAGAACAAAAAAGGAGAGTAACGCAATGAGCGAGGAATTAAACGAAGAAGAGCTTGACCTTGAGGACGAGGTTATCGAGCTCGTAGACGACGACGGCAAGGTTATAAAGTTTAAGCTTTTGGACGTAACCGAGTACAAGGGGCAGAAGTATACCCTTTTGCTTGCGGCAGAGCCTGACGACGAAATCGCCGACGACGAGGTGGTAATCTTCCGCCTTAACGAGGAAGAGGAAGTTTTGGAGCCTATCGAGGACGAAAAGCTTTTGGAAGAGGTTTTCGAGTACTACCAAGAGGAAGTAGACGGCGAGGAATACGACGGCGAAGAGAATTAATCAAACTAAAAGCCGCGAGGGTTGACGCCCTCGCGGCTTTATACTAACAGTACATTTTTCCTATTATAAAATTAACTAACTTTACGGGCAGTATGCGCTGTAAAAATACCAGCAGCTTATACGACCCGCCGACCGTAACCCGCAAAGGCGGGTTTTTCTTTTTGGCAACCTTCAAAATAACCTTTGCAACGCTTTCGGGACTTTTGCCGTGCCGCTCGTCGTGCGCCATCTTCGCAACCGACTTTTTCGCCCGCTCGTTATCTCCCTCACAAACGCGTGCGTCGGTAAAGCCCGTTTTGGTATCCCCGGGCAGAACCGCACAAACCTTTATTTTGCGGGGCTTAACCTCGTTAGCGAGTGCGCGGGAGAAAACCTCCGTGCCCGCCTTGGTCGCCGAATACATGGCTTGATAGGGGAGGGGCATTATCCCGCCAACGGAAGATATATTTATAATCTTTCCGCCCGCCGTCATATAGGGAATTATCGCGCCGCTTAAAACGCAAGGCGCGGTCAAGTTCACGCCCACGATTTGCTCTATGCGCTCCGAGGACGCTTCTTCCATAGCTCCCGCAATACCCATGCCTGCGTTGTTCACTAAGATATCAACGCGGCCCTCGCGCTCGTAAATTTCCTTGAAAATTCTTTTAATTTCTTCGTAGTCGCAAACGTCGGCGGAGTAGCAGGTGAAGTCGTCGCCCGCGTAAGGCTTTCTTGCAACGCCGTAAACCTTACAGCCGTTTTTTAAAAACAGCTTCGCGGTTGCAAGCCCTATGCCGCTCGTCGCGCCCGTTATAATTACAACCTTGTCAGTAAACTTCATAACGGTTAAATTATAAATTGAAGGGCACCGCGTTGTCAAGAAAACGGAAAGTAGCCCAAACCAAATATTACATAATATGTTAATTAATGACAATTTTGAATAATTTTACAAATATGCTTGACTTAACCCTAAAAATACCGTATTATATATTTATATTTATGCAAATATAGCACATTTTGAAATTTTTATGCATAAAATGTGAATAAATATAGTAATATGCAATATGTATGATTATGCATATATGCAAAACCTAAGGGGTACCCCTTATTGCGTTACACCGTAACGCAATAACAACCCTTAATCGCTTAATTAATTCGGTATAAAATTTTTAGGAGATATATTATGAAAAGGCTAACGAAGGCGCTTATAGGCGCCGTATTGGGAACTGTGGCTTTGGGCTCTGTGGTCGCGTTATCAGGCTGCGAGCACAAGCACGATTGGGCAACGGACTACACCGTCGACAAGGCACCTACTTGTACGGTAGACGGCTCGAAGTCCATTCACTGCAGCGGCTGCGACGAAGTAAAGGACGTAACCCCGATTCCCGCA
>CAMWQS010000012.1 GCA_947176485.1 uncultured Clostridia bacterium
CTACAAGCTCGTCCAAAGTAATATCGAAGATATCGGCAAGTCGGCACAGCGTATAAATATCCGGCGTGCTGTAACCCGTTTCGTAGTTTGAAACAAGACTCTTCTTTCCGTTCAGCTTTTCTGCCAAATCTTCTTGCGTCATTTTTAATTGTTTTCTGAAAAATTTAATATTTTCTGCAATTTTCGTCTTCATTTACTTTACAAAAGTACAAGATATTTGTATAATATAATCAAAAGTACAAGATTCTTGTACTTATAGTATTTACAAGAGAGGAAAAAATATGGGACGATACCTTATACAAAGTAAGTCGTGCCGAGGCATTGCGGGCGACAAGTGGCTTTTGAAGTTGGAAAAGAAGGCGTTTGGTTGGCACTTTTGGTCAACCGAAAACGAGCACGAGTACGGATACCAAATAAGCTCCGACGGGATGAGCGGACATACTACACACAGAGTAATTCAATGGCTGGAATTCCGCAGACCTTCACCCTATTCACGAAACTTTTTATTTGTTTTGACCGAATTTTTTGATAAATTGTTCTCGTTTTTCAGAAGAATTTTTATTTCAATAGGCACCCCCATTCTGTTTATTGCATTAATTTTAGGCTTAGTTTGCCAATACGGCTGCGGCGAAGCTGATTTGGGCAATATCTTTCTTAAAGTTGCTTTGGGGCTGGCTATAGCCTACGCTATAAGCATTGCAGAAACCTTTATTCTTTCGGGCTTTGGACTGCTTTGGAGAAAGGTTTTCAGAATAGACGAAAAGCTTAAAGAAGTTTACGGCGACGACCTTGCAGCAGCCTGCGTTTTCGACGGTGAGTAAATACGAATATCTAAATACGAATATACCGACGGCAATTATGCCGTCGGTATTTATTTTAATAAAATTTGAAACAGCTTTACGCAAGCTTTGAAAGAATGTGCCTTGCTACGTGCACTCCGCTTGCCGAGGCGTGCGAAAGCGAATGCGTTACGCCGCTGCCGTCGCCGATAAAATACAGCCCGTTGTGCAGCGTTTCAAGGTTTTCGTCCGTTTCCACTTCCATATTGTAGAACTTAACCTCTACGCCGTACAAAAGCGTTTCGTCGTTTGCCGTACCGGTTGCCACCTTGTCGAGGGCGTAAATCATCTCGATAATTCCGTCAAGTATGCGCTTGGGAAGGATAAGGCTTAAATCGCCCGGGGTTGCGCTAAGCGTGGGCACGACGAGGTTCTCGTCAAGTCTCTTTTGCGTACTGCGCCTACCTCTTACCAAATCTCCGAAGCGTTGAACGATTACGCCGTCCCCAAGCATATTAGAAAGCTTTGCAATACTCTCGCCGTAGCCGTTGCTGTCCTTGAACGGCTCGGAAAAGTGCTTGGATACCAAAAGAGCAAAGTTCGTATTGTTCGTCTTGCGGCTCTCGTCCTCGAAGCTGTGCCCGTTGACGGTGATAATTCCGTTCGTATTCTCGTTTACCACTATGCCGTGCGGGTTCATACAGAAGGTGCGCACCTTGTCCTCGTACTTTTCGGTGGTGTACACTATCTTGCTTTCGTACAGCTCGTCGGTAATGTGTTCGAAAATTTCCGCGTTCAGTTCAACGCGCACGCCGATATCCACGCGGTTAGAGTGGGTCGTGATGCCGAGTTTTTTGCAAATCCCCTCCATCCACTTACTGCCGCTTCTGCCGGCGGATACGATGCAATACTTGCACGAATAGTTTTTATCCGCAACTACCTCGAAGCCGTTTGCGGTCTTTTTAATATCGCTTACGTGCGTATTGAAGAAAAAGTCAACTTTATCTTTAAGCTCTGCAAAGATGTTCGTAAGCACGGTGTAATTTATATCCGTACCCAAATGGCGCACCCGTGCGTTTAAAAGATTCAGCTTATTCTGCGTGCAAACTTTATGGAAGTGCGTGCCCGCCGTTGAATACAGCTTCGTGTTCTCGCCGCCGTGCGCTACGTTGATTTTATCAACGTACTCCATAAGCTCCAACGCAGTCTTTTTGCCGATATGCTCGTAAAGGCTTCCGCCGAAGTCGTTGGTAATATTGTATTTTCCGTCTGAAAAGGCTCCCGCACCGCCGAAGCCCGACATAATCGAGCAAGTTTTGCAGCTTACGCAAGATTTAACTTTTACGCCGTCAATGGGGCACTTGCGCTTGGAAAGCTCGTTGCCTTCTTCAAACACTGCCACCTTAAGCCCGCTGTTTCTCAGCTCGTACGCGGAGAAAATTCCGCCCGGCCCCGCGCCTATAATAATAACTTCATAATTCATAAGTGCCTCGTTGTTCAACTAAATTTACTATCTTTTCTACGGCTTCCGAAATATCGTCGCCCACGGCAATAGCCGCGTCGCACACTTCACTGTTGCGATACTCGAAGTCAAGCGACATAATACGCCGCGTTTTGTCGTCAATATCTATATCCCTGTCGATTATGCTTTTAATCGCTTCCTCGCGCTCTCTGTGCGTGAACACGAGCATTGCGCGCTCACGGTAAAGATTTTTCAGCGTAATCGCGCCGCAGATGTCGATGGGGATAACGGCTACGCCACCGCCGTCGACGATGGGAGAAATGTCTTTTTCGGAAGTGCCGAAGTGATATCCGCTGTAAACGGTCGTTTCAATGTAGCTTCCCGCCTTCATTTCGCGGAGGAACTGCTCCTCACTGATAAAACGGTACGCGTCTTTATCTTCGGTGTTACGGCGGGGACGGGTGGTCGAAGTCAAAGGCTTTTTGAAACCATCCCTTCGCGTTAATTCGTTTGCGATTTCGGTTTTGGAAGTACCCGAAGGGCCTACCAGACAGAGCACGCCGCCGTTTTTGATAACGGGGAATTTTTCCGAAAAGGAATTACGCACCATTTCGCAGAAGTGCAAAAAGTCGTCGTAGCTGTTTACCGAAAGTAATCCCGAAAGACCCGTGTTCCAAGGCTTACGGAATAATACGGGATAAGCCGCCCGCGAGCTTGAAATATTGTGCGCGCCGTCGTCAAGCATAATATCTAAAGATATTACGTCCTTACGCGTACCGAGTATAATATTGTTTGCGGGAATTTCGGGAAAGTCCTTAATTAACCGCTCCGCCCTTGCACTCATGCAGCAGGCGGGGACGGCGGTGACGAAGAAAACGTCGGCAATTTCCGAAAGTTTTTTAACGAATTCCTGCGCGCCAGGGGTTATGGGTTGGGTGCGGACGAACTCCGGGTCGGAGTAAAGCTGAATACGCTCTTCCGAGTGTCTGCCGCTTGCGCCCCAGCACTTTATATCCTCTAACTTGACGGGTTTTTCGTCAGGGTATCTATTATTTATAATAGATACGGCGTAAGAATTGCATTCATACAGCGTATCGTCAACGTCTAAACCGACTCTTATTCTATACTTTCTCATACAGTATTATTTTAATATATTTGGCAGTAATTGTCAAGACAAAACCGCTATTGACAAGAGGGCGGGTTTATGATATAATATTATGATACGATAAGTACAAAACGGATATAAATATGCACAAAACGGAGATATGAAGATGTTCAAAAATGCACTGAAATTGATTAAAAAATACCAAAAAATTATAATTCACCGCCATTCTTACCCCGACGGCGACGCACTTGGAAGCCAGCTTGGGCTTGCGGCTATAATTAAAGACAATTTTAAGGGCAAAGAAGTTTACGTCGTGGGCGACGAGGCGACGCGCCTTCCCTTTATGAACGGCGTTATGGACGAGATACCCGACGAGTACTATAGGGACGCGCTTGCAATAATTTTGGACTGCGGCTCCTCCCGTCTTATCTGCGACGAAAGATACAAAACCGCCGCAAAAACCTTGCGTATTGACCACCACATTTACTGCGAGAAAATTGCCGACGTTGATATAGTTGACAACACTTACGAAAGCGCGTGCGGTATGGTTGCAATGTTTGCCAAAGAGTGCAAGCTGAAATTGAGCCCCGTATCCGCAACCGCGCTGTATACGGGTATGGTTACGGACAGCGGAAGGTTCGTTTTCGACTCCACCTCCGCCCGCACCTTCGAGCTTGCGGCTTTCCTTATGTCGCAGCCCATTGATTTGAATACCCTCTACTACAATTTGTATTCCGAGGACTTTTCCGAAATTATCGAGAAAGCGGACAATATGCACAAGATTAAATTTACGGAAAACAACGTTGCGTACATTTACACCGCGAAGGAAGATTTGCCTGCAAACGGCGACGCCGCCCCCATCGTTTCAACGGGGCTTGTGGGACTTATGCGCGACATTAAGGGCGTACACGCTTGGGTGAACTTTACCGAAAGCTTTGACGGCGTGCATACGGAAATACGCAGTAACAAATACAACATTAACCCCATTGCCGTTAAATACGGCGGCGGCGGGCACAAGAAAGCGAGCGGCTGCACCGTGCCCGACAAGGATACCGCAATGAAGCTGCTTGCAGATTTGAACGAGCTTGCGGCGGAGAATGCTTAAAGGGCTGGATTGCTTCGCTTTGCTTTGCGCAATATTACAAGAAGCAATTACAATAAGGTGCACAAACCGTCGCTAACGCTCGGGCGCAATGACAATTGAGTGATTATTATGAATGAAGAGATAAAAAGGCAAATTTTAAATAAAATCGAGAGCTACGATAAGATAATCGTATCCCGCCATATCCGCCCCGACGGGGACGCAGTAGGTTCAACCAAGGGCTTTGCGGGCATCTTACGCGCCACTTACCCCGAAAAGAAGGTTTACGTTATTAACGAGGACTACGCCGACCACACGGCGTTTTTAGGCGGTGAGGACACCATTCCCGAAAACGAGGTCGACGAGGTTTACGACGGCGCGCTTTTGGTCGTTATAGATACGGGCGTTGAGGACAGAATTTCAAACAGCAACTATAAAAAAGCGAAAGAGATTATTAAAATAGACCACCACATAGACGATAAGCCTTACGGCGATATAAGCTGGGTTGAGGACTTCCGCTCCTCCGCCTGCGAAATGATAGCCGACTTTTACGTAACCTTTAAAGACAAGCTGAAAATTACGAAAGAGGCTGCAACATGCATTTATTGCGGTATGGTAACGGACAGCGGCAGATTCCGCTACGAGGGCGTCACGGGCGAGACTATGCGGCTTGCGGGCGCGCTGCTCGATTTGGATATAGATACCCAAACGCTGTATGCACACTTGTACACGGACGAGTTTGATGCGCTTAGGTTGAAATCATACGTGTACGACCATATAAAGATAACACCGCACGGCGTTGCCTACGTATATATGGACGAGACGGTGCAGAAAAAGTTTAATTTGACGTTGGAAGCCGCAAGCGAGGTCGTCAGCGACTTAAAAACCATTCGCGGCAGCCTTATATGGATTGCGTTTATAGATAATAAGGAGAAAAATAATATACGCGTAAGGCTCAGAAGCCGCTTTTTGGGCATAAACGAGCTTGCAAACAAGTATCACGGCGGCGGACACTTCACCTCTGCGGGGGCGACGGTGTATTCCAAGGAAGAAATGCAAGCACTTATCGAGGACGCCGACAAGCTGCTTGGAGAGTTTAAAGAAAAATACGGTGAAAGACTGTGAGAATTTTAATAGTTAACGACGACGGCATTAACGCCGAAGGAATAAAATATTTAGTAAATTGGGCTAAAACCAAAGGCGATGTCAGCGTGTTCGCGCCCAAGGTACAGCAGAGCGGCAAAAGCCACAGCATTGAAATACACGGCGGATACGAGGTCAAAAAGGTTGACCCGTTCGACGGAGTTGAAGCTTACAGCGTTGACAGTACCCCCGCCGACTGCGTGAGAATTGCGACGCTTGGGTTTAAAAAAGAGTTTGACTTAGTGCTTTCGGGAATAAACTGCGGGCACAACCTTGGCGGTGATATCAGATATTCGGGCACGGTCGGTGCGTGCTTTGAGGCAGCTAAAAGCGGAATTAAGGCGATAGCTATTTCGGCTTGCTTTACTTCCTTTGACAACGCGGTTAAGAATTTGGACAGAATATGGAACGAAATTCAAAGCCGCAGAATGTTGGACTATACGGATATACTTAACGTAAATATACCCGAAAAGGGCGACGAGATACTTATTACGAGGGTTGGCGAGGCGATTTACAGCGACGATTTTGCCTTCCTTGAAGGCGACACCGTTATGCCGCAGCTAATAAGCCTTTACAAGGGCACGCACAACCTTGAAATAGACACCGACGCGACTATGAGCGGGTATATCTCTATCTCCCCCATTAGCGTTGAATTGACGAACCATTACGCATTAGACGTTATTAAGAAGAACGTTGGGTGATTGTCTGGATTGCTTCGCTTCGCTCGCAATGACGGTGTGGTGCAATGACGATTACATAAAAAAACAGCCTTCCCGTGAGGGAAGGTTGTTTTTGTGTTGTTGTAAATTAATTATTCTTCAGGAGCAACTTCGGTGCTTGCCGCCTCATATCCGCTGAGTACTACCGAATCAAGCCATACGTATCCATTAGCAGAGCCTGCAGAGCAATCTATTGTGATACGATAGTAATATTCAGTACCAGCAGTTGTATCAGTGACATCAAACGTATTTGCACCTGCAGCAATAGTCTTCTCTTCAGAGTAAACGATGCTATCGCTGTTAAAATCTGCAGCTGTAGCAACTTCAAGCTTGAAGTGATTAACTTTTCCCGGGTCCGTAGTGGCATTAGCAAATTTTTGAATATTTACGACGACTTTAGTTATATTATCACTAATAGGTCCGGTAGCAATAGTACCAACAACTGCGTTTTTCCCATGACCGGTTTTTACAAAATCCCAACCGGAATTCGTATTCGTTTTGTTGCTGTTAAAGCCGTGCATATACCACGTTTGTCCGTTCCTTACTGCTTCCCAGTCGGAGGTGTAGCTACCCGTATTCGGGTCTTTAGCTCTATCAGCCTCTAAAAATGCCAGTTTATACGTAACCTCTTGCGGGGTGCCATCCTTGACAATTATAACCGTTACGGATTTAGTTTCGGTTACGTCGCCGCAGGTTACGGTTAAAGTAACAGTAACTTCAGCGTCGTTGCCTGAAGGAAGAGCTGCAACGGTAATTTTGTTATTTGCAACGGGGTAAGTCTCGTCATCGCCCGACCAAGTAAACGTTACGCCGTCTACGGTTGATGCGGGAAGTACAATTCCGTCTGCATTAGCTTCAGTAATTTTAATTTCATCTAATGCTGCAAGAGCATTTTCCACTTTGATAGCGTCAGATACGCCTTCCGTTTTAACTACGGTAGGATTCGTGCCGCTGTTAAAAGTTACTTGATATGCACCGTAACGATTCTGAAGATAACCGGTTACAGTGATAAGCTCACCCTTAGGAACAGCGTGAGTAGCATCTAACGTTAAGCCTGCGACGTTGCTTACAAGGCCATAAATCTGCAACGCATCGGTAGAGTTGCCGTCTTTATCAGCAGCATATTCGTCAACGATATAAACGCCTGTATAGTTGTTATTACTTGAACTCCAAGTACCGGAAACTACTACGTAGCCCTTAACGTGAACCAGCACGGGTGCACTACCTTCTCCGTTATAATACGTAGAGGTCGTATCGGAGCCAACACCATTCAAAAGTTTATTTACGTCTGCAACCGTATAGGGGTTAGCCAAAGTGCCTTCACCTGTTAAGTTAAGCTTAGCTTTTACGGTAACGGTAACGATTTGAGCGGGGTCGGTAGTTGCGGTGCCGTAGGTTACGGTTACAGAAAGCTCAACTGCGGTATCCGCTGAGGGGCGGGTTACCACGCCGGCGTTTGTGATTACGCTGGTATCGTTGCTGACGATGGTGATAGTTGCACCTTCTACAGAAGGGGTGAGAGATATATCGCCCGTAACGGTCTTGCCGTCATACTTTTGCTTGAACGCTGCAAGTACGTCCGCTGCCTTTTCAGCGTCGGTTCTGTCGTCTGAAACTTCGGGCTTAGCAACGCACTTACCGCTGGTGAGTTCAAGAGTGCCACCATAGTTCTGAAGCTTACCTTCGAAGGTAACGCATTCACCCCTATTAAGTCCTGCGGTAGTTAAATACGTGCCGTCGGGAGCGGGTCTGTAAATGTAGAGCGCGTCTGCACTGGTTTCGTCTTTATCCGCAGCGTAGGTATCTACGATATAAATTGCATCGAAGTTTTTGAAATCCTGTTTATAGTCGGTGCACTTAACTACGAAGCCCGTAACGTAAACGGTTCCGGAATATTCCTTATCGCCAAGACGCGCCGCCATTATACGCGCTTCGGAAGGCGTGTAAGGGTCGTCCTTAGTACCTGCGTGAGTAACGCCTGCAATGGGAGCGATTTTTATAGTGATTTCCTTAGTAGCGGAAGCATCCGTTCCGGCTGCGATGTTTGCAACGAGAACGACAGGAGTTTCAGCCGCAGGAAGCTTGCTAATAACGAGCTTACCGTCACTGTTTACGGAAACGTATTCGGAGGTTTCTTTTACAGTCCAGGTAACGGTTGCGCCGTTCTTGGTTGCGGGAAGGTCGTACGTACCTGCTGCCGAGTATTCAGTGGTGTCAAGAGCAAGCATAGCTTTTGCTCCGTCAACCTTGTTCTGAGCGGTAGAACCGCCAGCCTGGCCGGTAACGTTGATTTCTTTTATACGGATTTGAGTTTTTGCAAGGAATTCGAAGCTATCAACGGGGGTTTCGAAGTTAACAGTAACCACAAGGGTTTCTTCGTTCACGGATACGGTAACGCCGTCCCATATTGCAGCTTCTATGCTTGATTTAAGTAATTCGGGATAATTGGTAACCTTGTCGCCATCGACATACGTCTTGTCGCTGGTTAATTTAAGCTGGAGTATGCCGGGATACGCTATAGTTACCTTGGAGCCCTGATAGCATCTATCGGGATATTGAGGGTTAACGGCAGAGCTGGAATTGTATTTGTCTTTAGTTAACGATAATTCGCCATTTTTAAAGACTGCATGGTTGTCGTCAGCACCGGGTTGCGCGGTATCAAGGCTGGGAATAAGCGAACCTTTCGTGGTATCCCCTACTATTACTCTGCCCACGGGTACGTAGTGCTTGAAGTCAATCGTTTTGGTAACTTCGCCAACCGTAACGGAAGCTGTGAGAGTGTACTCGATTTTTACTTCGGCATTGCTAACGTGTACGGTGTATTGGTCGGTATCGGTGTTTAATTCGCTCAACTTAACGTAGTTGCCGAAATTTTCCACGGTACAGCTTGCATCGGGGTTTACCGTCCAGGTTACGTCATAGATGTTTTCGTTTGCCTGAACCTTGCCTGCAACTTGATAGTCCGTATCCGTCTCTTCCTTGTCGCCAGCGTACCAAGTACGAAGGATACCTATTGCTACTTCAGCGGTTTCTGCGTCGGTGGGGGGATTGGTTGCGGGGTCATTGGTGTTACAACCAGTAACCACACCG
This sequence comes from uncultured Clostridia bacterium, assembly GCA_947176485.1. Lineage (GTDB taxonomy): Bacteria > Bacillota > Clostridia > Christensenellales > Borkfalkiaceae > Coproplasma. The sequence goes on from CAMWQS010000012.1 coordinate 9,380, forward strand.
GCGATGGTGGCGCCCATTGCAAGAGCAAGGGTTGCCGTGAGTAATTTTTTCATGCCATTCTCCTTTTTATATAATTATTTTTTTTGTTTTGCTGATAATTATGCCTAATTTGCGGCCTCCCCCGTTTTGGGGGAAGCCGAATTATTAGTTACTTTACTACGATATAGTCGGGGCGGTGAACCTTTACCTGATATACCCAGCCGTTGCGGTTATCGTTAAACTGTTCAAGTACGCCCTTTACGGATATGGTTTGGCCTGCGTATCTGCTTGCTTCTACCGTAACGCCGTTTTCCTTTAACACTTCGGTACGGATCTGAACCTCGGTATTGGTGCCGTCTGTAGAGCGGCAATAGAGAGTCATCGCGCCTTTGGACGAGCCTGCGGCTGTGGTCGTGTAGGTATCGTAAACGTACAGATTATCAAAGGATAAAGAAGCAGCCAAAAGTGCTTGTTTGTAGGATATGGTAACGGTGTCAAGATACTCTTCCTTTTCGCCGTCCTCGTTCTCACGCGTTTTGGTGACTTCAAAGTTGTAATTAGGGTCGGTTGCGTACTTTTCGATATCGACAGCTTTGAATGCATCGTCAAGACCGCGCTCTTCTACAATCTCGCAGTTGTTCCCTTCCGTATCAAAGTAGTCGTAGGGAGCAATATTGGTTATCTGATAGCAGTCGCTGTAGTCGGAATACTTAACACTACCCACAACTCTTACGTAATTGCCTACCGATAAAACGTCGAGTACATAACCAACGGTAAATGCATAGTAAACCTGCATACCGAAGCAGACTTCGTTGCCGTCGTCATCGGTATAGGGTCTTTCGATATATACCGAATTGTTGAATTTTGCAACAACCAAACCTTCTACCGCAACCTGTTTATTTGCGTATTCTTCGATATTTAAGCGAAGTTCTTTAAGGTCGACGGGGATTGCGGTGCCGTAGTAGAAGTCAGGGTCAGGCTCGCCCGAGAAAATTACGAGCTTTTCTTCGATTGCCTGTTCAAGCGCGCCGATTGCATAATCACGGTAAAGGTTATCCTGGTCGTAAGTGCCGGAACCCCAAGCAAGACCGTTTTGCAAAATCTCCAAATTGAGGTTTATGTATTCAGCATTGTCTTCGGCGTCACCCGGGATATACCATATCCAAAGAACGTATCTTTCGCCCGTGGAGTCTATATTCCACTTGTCGTCGTTGGATTCAATTATTATTGACTTTGCGTTTTCAACCTTGCTTTTGGTGAACTTGGAAGCCTTGTCGCCGTAAGGTTCCAACCTTGCGGTGGATTCGGGCGTGTTTACCGAATAGTAACGGGCCTTTGCAAAACCTTTGGTGGTTTCAGGAGCGGTTTCAGCTTCGAAATCAGCCGCATTGTTGCAACCCTGTAATTTGGAATTTTTTACGGGATTGAAATGGGTCGTGTCGCCGTCGATGTGCTTTCTTAAAGTTACTTCCTGCTTTTTGGTGCTGCTTGAAAAGTCAAGCTTACATTGGCTTACGTAGTCAACGTGCTCGTGCTGTTCGTTACCCGAGTTGCTGCCGTCGTTATTATCGTCCGGGCTGCACGCCGCTAAAAACGGAACGCACATAACCGCGGCGCACAGAAGAGCTGTTATAGTTTTAATAAATTTTTTCATTAGTTTTAACCTGCTGCACGTTTACATTCCTGAAGAGCGTCTGAGAACGCTTTATCCATACTTGTGCCCTGCAATACGACTTTCAAAAGGATACCGACAGACTCACGCGCCTTAGAAGAGCCCATGAATGCATCGGATACGTAGAACGAACCGGGCTTATCTGCCATTTCTTTACAGATTTGCGCCGTCTGAGCCGTTAGTCCGCTTGCCGTATCACCTGCAGTACTAAGGAATTTCTGATACGCAGGGCTGCTGTAGGTCGATTGCGTTACGGGAGCATAGCCCGAAGCAGTAGAATACTGTGCCTGGAACTGAACTTCGGTGGTAAGGAATTTAACGAGAAGCCAGCTTGCGAGTACTTTGTAGGGGTCCTTTTTGAATACGCAGACTGAAGGTCCTTGCAAAATGGTTTTAGGTTTTTCCAAGTTCCACTGAGGAATGGGCGCCACGCCTACTTTGAAGCCGGCATCGTCATCCGTACCCGTAGGGCTTTGATATGAAGAACCGCCCGTGGAGCCAATGGACATATACATTTGCTGTTCTTTAAAGAAATTGGACGAATACTTGCCGTCATTCGTTTCCTTGGTGCGGATATAACGCTTGTCGTACCAACCCTTAATCTTCTGAACGAAATCACGGTTTGTCTGGTTGTCGAACAAGAAGTGCTCGCCCTCGGCAGACGTATAAGGAGACTCAAGCTGTTCGCACATGGTTATGAACATGTTTGCTTCACTGTCGTAACCGAGCGCCGCATTGCACTTAGGGTCAATTTCAAGGATTCTTGCGCTGACCGTTTCAAAGTCATCCCAAGTTGCGGGAACGGTGAGGTCATTCGCTTCAAAGAAGGTTTTGTTGTAGAAAAGAACTTCTGTTGACTTTGCAAAAGGCAAGGTATAAGTTTTGCCGTCGCCGTAGATTTTGCCTTCTTTATAGAACTCTGCAAAGAAGTCGCTATTGTCTTCCGCGGTAAGCGTAAGGCCCAAAGGCTCTTTCGTGCCGTCGGCATGCGCCACTTCCATCGTTGCATACGCGCCGTCGGGAAGGAAATCGTCAAGGGCAAGGACTGCCTTGGACTGATTGTAGAGCGCAACGTGGTCGGGATAGCAGAACGCTAAGTCGGGATGCTTGTTAGACGTGATTTTAGTAGAAATGTTTTTTGCGAAATCGTCCCAGTTCTTTTGGGTGTTGTCAATAGTAACGTGGATGTTGGGATAAAGCTTGTTGAATCTTGCGACTGCGGGGTCTACCACGTTGGCAAGGTTCTGTCCCGTAGTGTTTGCAAAGGTAATCTCAACCTCTCTGCCGTCGTAGCCGCCTTCGGGCATTTCGAATTCGGGGATGACGACTTTGTTACAACCCGTTGCAAGCGCCACTGTTGCGGTCATGCCGCAAGCCATAACGCCAGCCAGTAAAATTGCGCCAAATCTTTTCTTCATTATATTTCTCCTTATATTTTATTTTTGAAATTTTAAACTGTTTTTTAGCCCTTGATACCGCTTCTCGATACGCCGCGGATAATGTATTTGCGGAAGAATAGGAAAACAAGGAACAAAGGTATCGTTACAAGCACTACCGCCGCCATCTGCGCGGGGTAGTCGACGTACGCGCCTTCACCGAAGTCCGCCGTACGCAACGCAACCGTCATAAGCCAATAGGCTTTGTCTGAATTGACTAGACTGGGCCAGATGTACGAGTTCCACGAACCCATCATCTTTAATATCGTTATAGATATCAAAGTGGGTGCGGAAAGGGGAATCATTACCTTCCAGAGATATTTTAAATCACTAGTGCCGTCTACCTTTGCCGCGAGATACAGTTCATTGGGAATCTGCATAAAGTTCTGCCTTAAAAGATAGATATAGAACACGCTTACAAGGAAGGGAACTATAAGGATTATGAAGGTGTTGTCCCAGCCGAACCAGCCTACCGTAGTTATATAGTTGGTGATGGTGAAGAGTTCACCGGGAATCATCATGGTTGCGAGCATCGCCGCAAACAGTGCGTTTTTGCCCTTGAAGTTAAAACGGGCAAAGGCGTAAGCCGCAAGCACTGTGATTACGAGCGAAAGTATGGTCGACACTATACCCACGTAACAGGTGTTAAGGAATATTTTGCCGAAGTCTACTTTTTCAAACGCGACCTTATAGGCATCCCATCTGAAATTTTGGGGCCAGAGCGTGGGAACCAAAGCGTCATACTCGTCTATCGTTTTGAAGGACGACATTATCATCCAGTAGAACGGGAACAGTACGATGAGTGCCATTATAACGAGAAAGGCGTAAAGCGCGATTTGTACGAGAACCTTCATCGCCGTCTGTTTTTTGGATACGGTATCGACGTCGTTCTCCTTCATTAAACGGGGCTTTTCTTCCTTTTCTTCGGGGGTTACTTTTTCGTTAACGTCGTTAATATTTTCCGTCATAACATACCCCTTAATAATGAACCTTTTTCTTGCTTACGTACATATTTATCATGGTTACTGCAAATATGATTACGAAAAGTATCAGTGCCGCCGCGCTTGCCTGCCCTTGCTGTTCACTTACGCTTTCGTATATGAGCCCGACCATGGTATCCATTTCGTGGTTGCCGGGGCCCATACTCGGACCGAATATGCCGAGCACGCTAGAGTACTCTTTAAATCCACCTATAAAGCCCGTGATTACGACATACGCTATCATCGGTGATAACAGAGGCACGGTTATGCGCCAGAAGGTGCGGAAGCGTGAAGTTCCGTCAACCTTTGCCGCGTCGTAGTACTGCTTGTTTACGCCCTGAAGTCCGCCCAAAAGAACGAGTATTTTGAAAGGCAAAGCGTTCCATATGATATAGACGCTTACAACCGCTATGTTTGCCCAATATGACGAGCCGCCGTTAATCCAGTTGACAGGCTCCCCGCCAAACGCTTGTATAATGTTATTAATAATGCCGTAAGAGTAAGTGTCTCCTACCGGTATTCTATTGAACATCGCCATGAAAACCATACCTATTGCTATGGTATTGGTTACGTAGGGCAGGAAGAATATCGTCTGCAACGTCTTTTTAACGAACTTTATGGAGTTGAGAGCAACTGCAATTACAAGTGCAAGCAACGTAGAAACGGGTACGGTTATAAAGGTAAGAAGTATGGTCGTAAGCATACAGTCTTTAAACCTGTAAAATTCTACTATCTGCTTAAAGTTGTCAAAGCCGAAAGAAAACGATGCTCCTCCGATTTCCTTAAGTGAATCGTACCCCTCTAAAACCGACATTCTCAACGTGTTTATCATGGGCCAGACGGTGAATATAAGCAATAAAACGACCGTGGGCGCCAGATAAAGCCAGGCTTTCCATTGGTTTTTCTTTTTATTATCCATGCTTTAACCCTCGTTATCCGTCTTCGCGGGTTTTTTAGCAGACTTTTTAGGTTTTTCGCTAACCTCTTCCGTCTTGACTTCTTCTATTTTGATTTCATCAACTGCTTCGGTTTTGACTTCCTCTGATTTGATTTCGTCAACTGTTTCCGTCTTAACCTCTTCGGTGGGGGTGGCGTCAGCCTCCTCTTTATTTTCGTCCTTCTTCTTAAAAAGCTTCTTGAAGAATTCACCTACTTTGATAAAGAAGTTTTTAACTGCGAGGAACGCTCTTACGAACACATTCTTGGGAGGTTCGGGAAGGACGCTTTCCTTCGCTACGTCGTCCGCTTCTCTGGGAAGAGGCCCGTTGTGGACTACGTAAGATTGTCCTTCTGCTTCCATCTCTTCCACAATCTTTTGGTGCGCAGCAACCTGCTTGCCGAAACGTACGCGCTCTTCGGTTTCTTTATTGAAGATGAACACCTTGTGTTCTTTTAAGTTGAATTTTGCGACGTCGCCCGAAATGTTGCCCATTTCGTCCGCCGAAATGATTGAACGGACGACAGGGTTTAACGAGCTTTCGCTTGTGGATACCACGCTGATATCCCTACCCATTACGTCGACGCCCGTAACTTTGACGGAAAGCTTGCCGTCTTTATCGAGCTTGAAGCCCTCGGGACGGATACCGACGTAAACCTCCTGGTCCTCCACGCCTTTGACGTCCAGCACCGCCTCTTCGCCTACGTAAAGCTTGCCGTTTTCCACCTTACCTGAAAACACGTTGATGGGAGGCGCGCCGAGGAATTTTGCAACGAAAAGGTTTGCAGGGTCGTCGTAAACGTTCTGCGGTTTACCAGTCTGCATTATAACGCCCAGTTTCATAATTACGATATAGTCGGAAATGGACATCGCCTCTTCCTGGTCGTGCGTTACGAAAATGGTGGTAATTTGGGTGCTGCGCTGAATTCTTCTTATCTCTTCACGCGTCTGCAATCTAAGTCTTGCGTCAAGATTAGAAAGAGGCTCGTCCAAGAGAAGCACGCGGGGCATTTTTACAAGTGCACGGGCGATTGCTACACGTTGCTGTTGTCCGCCCGAAAGCTCGGCCGGTTTGCGGTTCATATACTCTTCTATCTGAACGAGCTTTGCCGCTTCATTGGCACGTTTAAGCATTACCTCTTTGGAGAGCCTATTTTCCCCTTTAAAATTCTGTAAAGGGAATAGAATATTCTGTTGTACGGTCATATGCGGATAAAGCGCATAGTTTTGGAAAACAAGACCGATGCCCCTGTTTTCAGGGGAAAGCTTGGTAACGTCGTCTTCACCGAAGAAGATTTTACCACTGGTTGGCGCCTGTAAGCCGCTTATCATATAAAGCGTCGTACTTTTGCCGCAACCGGAGGGACCCAAAAGACAGACGAGCTTGCCGTCCGGGATTTCAAAGTTGAAATCGTTTACGGCGATAACTTCGTCTTTCGTCTTCTTGTTACGACTTGGGAAAATTTTAGTGATGTTTTGCAATACAACTTTCATATTTTTCTTCTGTTCTCTTTATTTTATTTTTTTCACCGAAAGAAGCCTTTCGATTCTTAAACAGTTTCCTTATTGGAGCGTCCTCTTTTCATTGAGCTCCTCCTCAGATTGAAAAATCATCTGAAGCTTCATATCCGCCGCCACCGTGCCTGCAACCAAATCGTGAATAGGCGTTCTGTTCTTTAATGCAAGGAAGAGAATGATATTCAAAACTTCGATTACGCCGAACAGCACGATTGCCAAGACTCCAAGTCCTCCGAAAAAGAACAGGAATACGAGCAATATGGGAACCATCGTTTCTATGACGTATTTTCCGAGGAACGTTCTTACGAACAACGCCATATTGGTTATCTTGACACAGTCCTGACGGACGAGACAAATTCCGAAAACCTTTTTGCCCACCGTCTGACCGTTTTTTAAAATTATAGGAAGTACAAATTCCAGAACAATATATGAAAGTAAAACTCCGATTGAAATCATCATGAAGAGCAAACTGTAAACGTATCTGTACTGCGCGTTTACCTTTGCTATGGGCGTAAGCTCTTGATACTTTGCCCACGCTTCCGAAGTTATCGCGTCGCCGCTTTCGCCGTTTGCATTTTCAAGCTGAGCCCAAACGGCGTCAAGCGTAGTCGCCTTGCCGTCCTTGTCCGTAACGGTGTATTCTACGTTATCCTCATCGGATTGATAGCTAAAACCGTATGCTTCAGATACGCCCTGCGCATACGCTTTGCGGTAATCTTCCCACTCGGTGTAATACTGTGTGGATAAATCTTCCGCACCGCCGTAGTCGCAGATAAGCGAGATAAGAAATATGAAGCCCGTTGACAAAACCGCGAGCAAAATTATATCGAGCAACTGAGCGGAAAGCCTTTTAACAATACCGATTTTCCTCAGTTCAAACATTCTTTTGCTCCTCTATTGTGCTATTTGACTACACTTTTGCTACTACATATAGTATTATAACCGATAAAAATCAAGAAAGCAACGATTTGAAGAAAAAAATATATAAGTAAATATATATTTATTAACAGTACCGCGTGTAGCCTTAGACGGTGAAGGTGTACAGATATTCCACTTCATTTCCGCCCTGCGCCGTATACGTTATCGTAACGGTGTTAAAGGCGTCACCGAAGGCTGCGTTTACCTTCATATCGGTACAGCTAAGCGACGACGAGCCCATAAACCCGCCGGGGTTGGTTACGTCGGCTTTTAAACGACTATCAGTTAACTCGGCGTAGGAGAAGTACTCTTTTTTGAAGTTGAGTCCGCTACCCGCTATAAGCGCGTCGAGAGATACCTCCTCTCCCCTAATATAGGTAATTTTGCCGCCCATAACTGCCGCTTTGCCCTCTATAGTGATTTTTTCGGCAGCTGCTGAGTCGAGCGAAATTTCCGCAAATCTTTCAACGCTGTAATTTACGGTAACAACGCCGCCGGAAAAAGTCATTTCGTATTCGTCGGTGAGGACCATGTCTTCGTCGAACTTGTCGGTTACCGTCAAAACGATTTTAGAATAATTGAGGTCAAGCTTGGCGTTCAGCTCGTCGTATTTCGAGCTGTCGTCGGTAGCACAGCCGCCTACAACCGCCACCGCGGCGCAAGCCGCTAAAATAACGGGAATACTTTTCTTTATTTTCATATTAGCTTACGCTCCTTAGTTTAAACGAATCTTCCTGCGCCGTTCAACGCGGATTTATCTGCGTCGTCCGCCGCACCGTTGCACACTTTGACAAGCTCGTTATAGATTACGATTATCGCGTTTAACTTATCGATATCCGAAGACACTTCCTTCTTATCAGCCTCGGACAGCTTTTTGTAGGCTTCGATTGCCGTATTAATAGTGGTGCGGAATTCCGTAAACGAGCCTTTTGCATTGATGGCTGCTACTGCATTGTGGAAAGCCTGTGCCGTTTGACTGACTATCACGACGGGCTCATCCTCCGTTACGGTAACCGTTGCGGCTGCCCAAATCAAGTCGCTGCCCTTACATACAGCCATAATAGTTGCGGTGCCCGCGCTAATTGCCGTTACGACGCCCTCCTGAGAAACGGTTACAACCGACGTGTCGGACGAAGACCAAACGACTTCCGCCCTTGCTGTTGAAGGAACACTCGTTATCGTAAGCTTGGTGCTTTCGCCTTTTGCCAACTCAAATTCAGAGGGATTTATATAAATCTCTTGAAGCTTGTCGGGGGTGGGTGGAACCTCACCGCCGATTTTTTCGAAACTGACGGGGAATTGCGTTACCCCTACGTTTTCGGCGTTGGTGCCGGAAATATATTTAGTTTCGCTGCTGCTTATCGTTTCGAACGTTTTACCGCTTGAATTCGTATACGAACCAAGATAATAGCTTTTGCCGTTAACCGTAAGCGTCCACGTCAAGACTTTTAAGTCGGAATCGTACGACCATTTGCCGGAGCTGCTGCCAGACAGAACGATTCTGCTGACCGTGCTTCCGTAGCTGTTTGTAGCTTTTTCAAGCTCTAAATACTTTCCGCCTACTTTCAGCGTGTATCCGTCGCCTACCTTCTCGGCGACCACTTCTGCGGCGTTATTTACGTCGGTAGTAGTTAAGCCGTAATTATTGCCGTCTAACGAACCCGTGAAATACAATTTTTTCGTGATATCCGAAGCGGTAATATTCAGCGCAAGCCTATACGTACCCGCTTCAAAGGTACCCGAAGGTGTCGGCGTGGGAGAATCTTTTTTAACCGTAACGGTTGCCGTCGCCCTTATAGATGAGTTAACGGTGCTGATTGCGGCAATAGCTGTGGTGCCCGCACCAGTTGCCTTTACGATACCGTCGTCGGAAACGGTTGCAACCGAATCGTCATACGAATACCAAATTACGCTTTTAGACGCGTTGCTCGGGGTAGGCGTAACGGTTAAGTTATAGGTATCACCTACACCCAAATTAAGCGAAGTAGCGTTAAGGCGAATGCTCTGCAAGGTATCCGAAGGTCCGGGGGTAGGTCCGGGACCGGGGTTGGGGTCAACGGTGCCGCCGCCCCAAATGGCGTCTGCATAGCTTGAATTGTCAATGAAAGGATTTCTGTTGTGTTCTATCGCGTAAACGGCGTTGTTTCTGTCAATTTCAATTTGGTCTACGGGGTCTAACTTATTCCACTTTAAAAGCAATTGCTTTGCCGCGTCCTCGTTACTTGCCCTAACTATGTGCGTGAAATTAATAGTGCCGAAATAACTGCCGTTACCTTTGCCGTTAGTCGTTGCGTTGCCGCCGAATATAGAATTGGAATACGTATTGTAGTGAGTGTACACGTACATTAAAATTCGTGCTACGTCGCCCTTTACGTTATCCAAAGGCTCGAAAGTGCCCGTGGTGCTGGAACCGGACGAATGTCCGCCGAGAACGTGGCTGACGCTGGTGTACTCTTCCTTTCCGTCGGTAACCTCACCGTACTTCATATTTCCACGGTGATTATTGAGGTCTTTTTCGGCGGGCCTTATATGATGCAAGTCGGAACCTGCACCGCTCGTTTCCCATAAGCCGTTCGAATCACTTTTTGCCCAAACGTGTTCCCTGTTCCAACCGCCCGAAACGTCCCATTTGGATGCGTCAATGTCAATATGAGTATAAAACTCCATAACGGTATTACTTTTACTGCCGGGGTCGGTCTTTTTGGCGTTGTCGGCTTTACAATCGTTATATGAAGTATAATACGTATGCGTCGTGGTAATAAGGTCGTGAAGCTGACCCAAAAGCTGGGTGCCGCCGGTTGCCGTGATACCGTTATAATACGTATCAACCGTAGCCGCATCCGCAACCTGGTATTGTGTTGCGCCGCAAATTGCCGCCGTGCCCAAGCACACCGCAATTGCTAAACAGAACGATAAAATGCTTTTAAAAATCTTTTGCATAATGCACCTCTTATTATTGCAAACGTTCACGCGCCAACCGTTTAAGCCAGCACCTTCTACACATAGCTATATATCTTTCGTTACCGCCAAGGCATACTTGAGAGCCTTCGGTAACGATTTTGCCGTTTTCGTCCAAACGGGCGTTTACCGTCGCCTTTGCACCACAGGTGCAAACCGATTTGATTTCTTTGATAGACTCGGCAATTTCAAACAACCGTTTACTGCCGGGGAACAGATGCGTCGTAAAGTCGGTACTGAGCCCGAAGCAAAGCACGGGAATATCCTTCTCTATTACTATATCGGCAAGCTGGTCTACTTGTTCGGGCGTAAGGAATTGACATTCGTCAACTATAATTACTTTACAGTCAGAATAGTACTTATCGTAGGTTTCCGAGATGTTCTCGTTTTCACTGACGGGTACCGCCTCGTTTTGAAGCCCTATGCGCGATTTGACGATTTTTGCGCCGTCGCGGTTATCTATTGCGGGCTTTAAAAGCAATACCTTAATGCCGTTTTCTTCGTAGTTGAATTTCGTTATCAGTGCTTGCGCCGTCTTTGAACAGCCCATTGCGCCGAACTTAAAATATAATTTTGCCATATTACTCTACCGTGCAGTAAACGAGAGGTTCATTCTGCGGTTTTTTCTCTTGTAATTGCGTTGCCGAAATAAGCAGTTTTTCCGCTGCGGCGAATTTAGTCTTATCGTTTGCGTACAGCGTTGCGATTTCCTCACCCGCGTCGACGAAGTCACCCGTCTTGCGTTTTAAGATAATGCCCGCGCTGTAATCGATTTTATCTTCCATAGTGTTGCGTCCCGCGCCGAGAGCTAGGCTTGCAAGCCCGTAAGCTTCGGTATCTACCTTGCAGATATAGCCGCGGGTTGTACTTTTTTCGGAATATGAATATTTTGCCTTTGCACACTTTGCGGGGTGAGCGATAAGGTTCGCGTT
>CAMWQS010000013.1 GCA_947176485.1 uncultured Clostridia bacterium
TTTTTATACAGTAGTTATACAGCGGATATCCACAGTTTTTTTGTTTTTTAAATGTGCTTGAAAATACCCTTATTCTGTTGCTTTTTGCCCTTAAATTTGTTATTATATTGGTGAAATTATAAAGGCGGAGGAAAGATATACACATTTCCCCAGCCCCTACTATTATAATTACTAAATAAATCTTTATTAATATAATTAATAAATTAAACGATAAAGATGGAATTTTACGGAGATTTACTATGAAATGTGTTTGTGAAGGTATCGATTTATCCGATGCAGTGCTTAAAGTCGTTAAAGCTTGCTCGTCAAAGACTACCGTACCCGTTTTAGAATGCGTTAAATTGTCGGCAAAGAACGATTGCTTGACTTTATCGGCAACGGACGGTGAAATTTCTATAATAAAAACCATAAAAGCAGAGGTTTACGAAGAAGGGGACGTGTGCGTTCCCGGTAAATATTTTGCAGATTTTATTAAAAAATTGGAAGGAGTGCAGATTTCTTTATCCTCAGAAGGATCGAAAATGGATATTGAATACGCCGACAGCCAGACCACGATGCAGGTTTTGTCCGCCGAGGACTTCCCCCGCATCGATTTGGACATAACCGAGAACAGCTTCGTTATGAAAACGGCTGATTTGAAGGATTTTATCCGTTCAACGTCGTTTTGCTGCGCTGCGGACGATTCCAGACCCATTTTGAAGGGCTGCCAATTCATTATAAACGGTAAAGAAATATGCGTAACCTCGCTTGACGGGTTCAGACTTGCGACCGTTAAGGGCGAATTAGTATCTTCCACGGGCAATATGGAGATAATTTGCCCCGCAAGAACGCTTAACGAAATCGAAAAAATGATACCCGACAGCGAAGGAACTACTGAAATTTTCGTTCAGCGCGGCATAATTTTGGTTGCTTGCGACAATACGGTGTTGACTTCAAGGCTTTACGGCGGCGATTTCATTAAAAAAGAGAATATTATCCCCAAACACTTCGTTACCGAAGTGACGGTTGATAAGGACAAGCTTAAAGCCAGCATCGAAAGGGCGGCAATTCTCGTCAGAAACGACAAAAACAGCCTTATTTTATTCGATATAAGCGGCGATAAGATTGAAATTTCATCCGCTTCGGAGATAGGCAACGTGCAAGAGCCCGTAAAAGCCGAAATAAAGGGCAAGGACGTTAAGATAGCAATGAACTCAAAGTTCATTATTGACGCCGTAAACGCGCTGCAGGAGAACGAAATAACGATGTCCTTTAACAACCATATCCAGCCGTTTATATGCCAAAACAAGGAAAATAAGGGCAAATTGTACCTTATTTTACCCGTAAGAACGAGTTCTAACGACTAAAATAAGGGATAGGAAGAGCTATTATTGCTTGACTTGAAAGATTATTTAATTATATAATAGAAAAAGACATTTTTAAAAATAGGACCAAAAAAGAGGTAAATTATGAAAAGAACTTATCAACCCAAGAAAAGACAGAGAAGCAAAGTTCACGGGTTCAGAAAGAGAATGGCGACTACCGCCGGCAGAAAAACTTTGAAAAGAAGAAGAAACAAGGGCAGAAAGAAGCTTACGGCTTAACGCGTGAAATACCTTAGAATTAAAAAAAACGCAGATTTTCAAAAGCTGTTTAACAAGGGGAAAAAAGTGTTTTCCCCTAATATTACGTTATTGTATTTTTCTGCACCAAAGCTTTCAATGGGAGTTGCCGTTTCCAAAAAGCACGGTAAAGCCGTTTTAAGAAACAGAATTAAAAGGTTACTTAGGGCGGCGTTTGTGGAAACTTCCGACACGTTGGAAAAGAACTATTCCGTAATATTGATACCGAAAGTGGGTGGAGAGTACACCTTTGAAGCCTTTAAAAAAAGCCTTAAAAGTTGCTTTAAAAAGGTGAACGAATGCGGGAAAAGCTGAGAAGATTTTGTAGGGCCGCACGGCGTAAAGTTTTTAAGCCGTATTTTAAAATGATTTTTATGCGGCTTATAGTGTTCTATCAACGGCACTTTTCAAAGCACACTTGTTTATACGAGCCGACCTGTTCGGAGTATATGAAACGGTCAATAAACAATAAGGGAGTGCTAAGAGGGATACTTATAGGCTGTTGGAGATTACTTCGGTGCAACCCGTTATCGAAGGGCGGATACGACCCGGCACCCGAAAGAAGATTGCGTTTAAAATGGGTGCTTTGAAGCGATTGACCCCCACATATGCCGTAAATAACGGCAAATTCTATCTGTTTAGCAGTCTCGGCGGCAGTAAGGAAAATGCAGCCGCCTCGGTCACCGCAAACGCCACTTATGCGTTTGCTCATCTCAACCTTGCAAAACAGCGCACTGTGCTGTTTTGAGAAATCAAGGTTTAGTCCCCATATATGCCGCAAATAACGCATTTTTTAAAGATTGATTAGAGCAAAGCTGAGCTTAACGGAAGGGCAATTAAGGTACTTCGGTTAAGCGGAACGCTTACGGAACGCTTATGAATTTATTAAATTTACTGACAACAACTTCATCTAATTTTTATACGGTTGGAGTAGCGAACGTAAACGTAAACGACCTTAACTTTATCGGCAAGATAATCGGCTGGATATTCGATTTGTTTTCGAACTTCTACGGCGCGGTTGCCTTGGGCGTTATCGTGTTTACGCTTGCCTTAAAGACGCTGGTTCTTCCTTTGGATATTTATTCAAGGGTTAAAACGAAGAAACAGTCGCTTTTAATGGAGCGTATGCGCCCGCAGATGGAGAAGCTGCAAAAGCAGTACTCCAACGATAAGAATATGTACCAGCAGAAGGTTATGGAATTGCAGAAAGCCAACGGTTACAATCCGCTTGGCGCGTGCCTTCCGATGATAGTTTCTCTCGTAATATTCATGGTGGTGTTAAGCTCGTTCTCGACTTATTCAAACTACGCGATACTCCGCGATTACAGTGAGATGGCGAAGTATTATAACGAAAGCGTTGCAGTGTACGTTTTAGAAGACGGCGCGGAAAATCCCGAACAGAGATTTTTAACGAAAGTTGAAGGAACGGACGATATTTACACGGTAGATTTTGAAAAATTTGCCGATTATAAAATAGTAGCGGACGCGAATGCGTATTACGACGAGCATAAGGACGATAAAAACGAAAACGGCGAAAGCGTTATAACCGCCTCGAAAGAAGAATACGCACAAAGCGAAAAAGAAAAATTCCTTGAAAAGAAAGAGCAGGATAAGTGGGAAATAGTTTCAAACTTTATTGAGATACACGCACGCGAGTCTGCCGCTAAATATTACGATGAAAACAGCGACGGAATACACTTCGGCTGGATAGGCAACCTTTGGTATCCCGATTCAATGTTGAATAAAGAAGTTCCCGATTACGCAAAATTTACTTCGGCAACTACCCGTGCGGGAGTAACCGTCAGTGAAATCGATTATAACAGCGTAACATACAACCTTGCCGATCAGAAGGGCAATTACAACGGCTATTTCGTTTTGATAGTGCTTTCTATCGGTTTGATGTTCTTACAGCAGTTTATTATGATGAAGTCGCAAAAGGCGGCTAACGAGCTTTCTTCCGTGGACGGAAGTGCAGCAAAAACCAACAAATGGATGATGATTATAATGCCCATTATGTTCGGTATGTTCTCGTTTATGTACAGTGCGGCGTTCTCAATATACATGATTACGAACACGCTGTACGGGCTTATTACGACGCTTATAATCAATAAAGTAGTAACCGTAAAGTTTGCTAATCAGCCGATAAAGACGGCGGCGTCAAACCGCCCGACAAGCAAGGCAAAAAGATTAAAAAAGTAAGCTAAAACCCCGTTAGTTCAATGATATATGTGGGTCTAAGGAGATATTGTAATGGAAGAAAAGAACGTATTTACGGGTAAAACCGTAGACGAAGCGCTCGACTTGGGGCTTGAAGCTTTGGGTCTTACGCTTGACCAAATCGATTACGAAGTATTGGAAGAAGGCAAGAAAAAGCTTTTCGGCTCGGTAAAGGCAGTAGTTAAAATTATTCCTAAGGGTGAGGCGAAGACCGAGGAAAAGGTTGTGGAAGAACCCGCGCCTACGGCTAAAATCGAAAAGAAAACCTTAAACGCAAAACCCGTTAAAAAGAGTGCGGAAAAGCCCGTAAAGGTGCGTAGCGGCGAAAGCGGCGACCCCGTGGAGTTTATAGACGGGCTACTCGTTAAACTCGGTATAGAGGGCAAAAGCGAGGTTGTAAGCGAAGAAAACGGTATCCATATAGAAATCAAGACCGAAAACTCCGCAAGGGTTATAGGCAAGCACGGCGACGTTTTAGACGCAATACAGAGCATTGCCGGTGCCGTTGCAAATATCGGCAACGACGAATACAAAAAGGTTATCGTAGACTGCGAGAGCTACCGCGCACAGCGTGAGCAGACGCTTAAAGACTTAGCGGTTAAGATTGCGAACAAGGCTGTAGAGACGGGCAGAAAGGTTATATTAGAACCTATGACTCCTTACGAGAGACGCGTTATTCACGCAACGCTTGCGGATAGCGAAGAAGTTAAAACGGCTTCCGAAGGCAGAGAGCCTGCAAGATATATCGTAGTTATTCCCAACAACGCAACCCCCGGCGACAGAGGTATAAGATTTGGCGACAGACACGGCCGCGGCGATAGACGCGGACACGGCGGCGACAGAAGGCGCGATAACCACCGCAGAGAGGGTGGTTCAAGACCTTCAAACGGCGGTGCAAGCCGTGGTAAAAAAGAGATACATTTCGGCACTTTCTTGGGAAACAGTAACGATAAACCTGAGGTTTAATCCAAGTATCTTAACAGCATTAAATTGATACTAACAAATCACAAATCAAACGAAAGACCCTCATATATGCCTTAATTAACGGCGTTTTGGGGGTTTTAAAATGCAAAATAAAAGCCGTGTGCGGAATATCCGCACACGGCTTATTTATTACCTATTATTTGTTTTCGGTTTTCTTGGTGGTCTTAGGCTTTGCGGGCTTTTCTTCCGCAGTCTTTGCGGGGGCCTTCTTCTCAACCTTGCAGTTTGCTTTTAAGGTTGCAAGGCAGTCCCAAAGCTCTTGGGGAATTCTGTCTTTAACAGTGCCGTTGTAGTAGCCTTCGATTTCCTCGGCTTCCTTTGCCCACTTCTCTTTATCAACTTCAAGGATAGACGCCAAGTCCTTAACGGTGAACTTCTTGCTCGCGCTGATTTCGTAATCTAAATCGGTGAGGTCGATATCCTCGGGCTTAGGTACGTAGCCGATAGCCGTTTCTTCAGCGTCAACGGGAGTGTCCGAGCAACGCTTTAATATCCATTCCAGAACGCGCATATTGTCGCCGAAGCCGGGCCACATGAAGTTGCCGTCCTTATCCGTTCTGAACCAGTTTACGTTGAAAATTTTCGGGGGGTGTTTTATCTTGGTGCCCATCTCAACCCAGTGGCCGAAGTAGTCGCCCATATGATAGCCCGCGAAAGGTTTCATTGCCATGGGGTCGTGGCGGAGCACGCCGACGGCGCCGGCAGCTGCCGCGGTGGTTTCGGACGACATTGCCGAGCCGATAAACACGCCGTGGTTCCAATCCCTTGCCTCGTACACGAGGGGAGTGGTTGAAGCCCTTCTTCCGCCGAAGATGATTGCGGAAAGGGGAACGGCATCAAGACCGTTTTCCTTTCCGAACTTGTCGGAAATGCAAGGGCAGTTGCCCGCGGGGGCGGTGAAACGGGAGTTAGGGTGCGCCGCGCAAGTCGATTTATCCTTCTTATCGAACTTAGCGGGACTCCAGGGCTTACCCGTCCAGTCGATGCAGTGTTCGGGGAGCTCTTTGGAAAGACCTTCCCACCAAACCGTCATATCGTCGGTGTTGAGTGCTACGTTTGTAAATATAGTTCCGCGCTTAGTTGATTCAAGCGCGTTTTTATTGCTGTGTTCGTTCGTGCCGGGGGCAACGCCGAAGAAGCCGTTTTCGGGGTTTACAGCCCAAAGTCTGCCGTCGTCGCCAACCCTTATCCAAGCGATATCGTCGCCGAGAGTTTCGATTTTATAGCCCAAATCAGCGTAATGTTTGGGGGGAATGAGCATTGCAAGGTTGGTTTTGCCGCAAGCGGAGGGGAAAGCTGCCGCAACGTACTTCTTTTCGCCGTCGGGGAAGGTTACGCCGAGGATAAGCATGTGCTCTGCCATCCAGCCCTCGTTTTTGCCGAGCCAAGAAGCTATACGAAGTGCAAAGCACTTCTTGCCGAGGAGAACGTTGCCGCCGTATGCCGAGTTAACCGAGATAATAAGGTTATCTTCGGGGAAGTGCATTATGTATCTCTTTTCGGCGTCTACGTTGCATTTTGCGTGGAAACCTTTGATAAAATCGCCGTCTTTGCCGATTTTGTTTAAAACTGCCTTGCCTACACGCGTCATAATGTTCATATTCAAAACGACGTAGATGCTGTCGGTAACCTCGATGCCGTATTTAGCAAAGCTGCTGCCCACGACGCCCATCGAGTAGGGGATAACGTACATCGTTCTGCCCTTCATCGAGCCGCGTGCAATCTCGTTTGCAAGCTCTTTCGCTTGTCTGGGGTCCATCCAGTAGTTGATTGGACCTGCGTCCTCTTGATTTTTGGTGCAGATAAACGTTCTGTCTTCAACGCGGGCCACGTCGTTCACCTTGGTGCGGTGAAGATAGCAGTCGGGAAGAAGGTGTTCGTTTAATTTGATAAGCTCGCCGCTCTTTACGGCTTCTTCTTTTAACGCTTTAATCTGGTCGGGGCTGCCGTCAATCCAGACGATTTTGTCGGGTTGGGCAAGGTCTGCGCTTTCTTGGACGAAATCGAGGACCTTTTTATTCTTGGTCAATGCCATAATAATCTACTCCTTAAAATTGAAAACTGATTAGGTTGAAGCGAAAACTTCTACGAATACTATTATATTATAAACTGTCAAAAAAATCAAATTAATGAGTTAAAGAATTATGAAAATAAACACACAAAAAGAACATAATTTTACAAATTATTATAAAATACGCGCAGCGGGAATATTTATAATAAGAGAAAGTTAACTAATTTATTGCGCGGGACGGCGCGGTTAAAGGAAGTTATGGGCTATACGAAAAACATTGCGGTTATAAAGGGAATAAAGGACGGGTTCTCGGTTGACGGGGGTGCGCTGTCCGGACTGGTCAAGGCGGAAAAGTACGGGGCGAAGCTGAGAATAGAAGTAAGCCTTATAAATTTTGCGCCGCTTACCGAGGGGAAGTACGTTTGCGCGCTTTCGGACGGAAAGGCGACTTTGGTGATTGAGGACGGCGAGTTTGAAGGGGAAAGCGACGTAAATACCGAGAACGGTTTTGCCGCGCTTATCTGTTACGTGAAGGGTGAGGTGTTCCCCATCGCCTCGGCGGTGTGCGGAAACAACCACGATATTACGCTTAAACTGAAAGCCGAGATTGAGAAGGAAGAAAACCTTAAAGCCGTGCAAATAGCGCAGGACGAAAGACTTCAAAGGCGGGAGAGCAAGCAGCAAAAGGAAGAAGGGGCGGCTGCCATAATTTACGAGGACGAGGCAATAGCGGAGGAAAATTATTATGAATACGCAGAAACTTTTAAAGACGGTGGAGCTGTACGCACGGATAAAAAAGAAGAAAAAGGCGGGGATACGCTACGCGGCGATGAGGCGGCTTTTAGCACTGTCAAGGAAGGGGAAAACGGCGTAAAAAGTGCCGAAAGTGCCACATATATGGGGGGCAACGGTAATTTTGACAAGATTAACCCCCTTTCGCGTGGGGGCATATTTTACGAAAGAATGAAGGACGAAATAGATAAAATTCTTTCAAAATACCCGAAAGATACGGCACTTGAAGCCTTAATCGAAGATTCCAAATGGGTAAGAATATCTTACAGTGAAGGTGGGTTTTACGTGTTCGGCGTGCTATATTCGGGGGGCAAACCCAAATATATATGCTATGGCGTGCCTACTAAGCAAAGCGCAACGCCGCCTAAAAGTATGGAAGAATTGGCGTCATTTTTGCCTGCATCGCCAGAGGATACCCAAAGCGGTTATTGGGTAATGTATCAGGACGCGGAAACGGGTGCAAGCATAAAAGTTAACAGTATGTAAAAGGGCGTTGCCGTAATGGTAGCGCCTTATTTCAGCCCTTTGAAGGGTTTAAAAGCTATAAGTGAATATATAGTAAACAGAGCGGAAACGCCGCATATTGCCAAAAACGAGCGGTATGCAAGTGCGTTACCGAAGCAGATAAATTCAAGCAAATTAAAGCCCGATAAAGCGAATACACCCCCACATATGCCTAAAATAACGAGGTTTGCGACGCAAAAATAGCAAGTTAATTTCATACTTGAAGTATGAGAAAAACATAAAAAAATATTCCGCATAAAAAGTGCGGAACGGGTTACATGGTTATGTTATCCAAAACTAATTTATCAAATTCGGGTTTTTCCGCGAAGTCACGCGGGAGGAATTTGACCGTTCTGAATTTGGCGTAGTTGAAAATATGCGTCTTTAAAAGAATGGGCGTGGCGATATCCAACGCCTCACAAATGTCGGAGAGGTAGTTGAAAAATTGCGAATAGGTGAATTTATCCTCACGCATATAGGTTATCTGTTTTTGTATTTTTTCGCCGACGATTACTTTCGCCCAAATTCTGAACATATAACCATTATACTGAAAACACCCGCCTAATGCAACTTTTTGCGGCAAAATTCTTTTCTATATTAACGCCGCAAACGGTTTATTCTATTGACAAATCAAAAACTAAATTATATAATAGCGTTAAGAAAATGCAGTGATTTCGCCGTGCGAAATCACTTTTAATTATTTTTTATATCGGGAGTTGAAATAAAATGGCAGAACTTATCGTTATGACGAAAAAAAATTACGAGGATTTGAAGAAGGAGCTTGACTATCTCGTTAAAGTCAAACGCCCCGAAATAATCGAGCGTATTGCCGAGGCGCGCAGCCACGGCGACTTGTCCGAAAATGCGGAGTACGACGCGGCGCGTGAAGAACAGCGTTCAAACGAGGGCAAAATTGCCGAAATCGAGTACAAAATCAAGAATGCTGACATCCGTGAAGAAAACACTGATACCAGCTATATTCATTTGGGCAGCGTAGTTACCGTGTACGACGAGGATATGGAAGAGGAACAGACCTTCACCATAACCTCTGTAACCGAAGTTGACGTTATGGCCAACAAAATTTCGGTTGATTCGCCCGTCGGAGCGGCACTTCTCAGGAAAAAAGTCGGGGACAAAGCGGCGGTTAAGTGTCCCGACGGCAGTGAATACACCCTTAAAATTCTTGCAATTAAGTAATATCAGGTAAAAAATATGGCAGAAAACACACAAAACGTTAAAAACCAGCAGGGCGCGCAGCCTTTGACCGAGGAAGAAGAGGCACTTGCGCTTGCCGAGCAGGCGCGTATCCGCCGTGAAAAGCTTTCCAAGCTTTGCGAGGACGGCAAGAATCCCTTCGTAAAGGTTAAGTATGAAACCACGGCAGAGTCCGAGCAAATAAAGAATAACTTCGAAACCCTTGAGGGTAAAGAGGTTTCCGTTGCCGGTAGGCTTATGTCCCGCCGTATTATGGGCAAGGCTTCCTTTGCGCACATTCAAGACGACAAGGGGCTGTTGCAGATTTACGTAAAGCGCGACGACGTGGGCGAGGACGACTACGCTTCTTTTAAAAAGGACTACGACTTGGGCGATATCGTCGGCGTTAAGGGCTACGTGTTCAAGACGCAGACGGGAGAGGTTTCCGTTCACTGCACGCATATCGAAATGCTTTCGAAGTGTCTTCTTCCCTTGCCCGAAAAACAGCACGGGCTGAAGGACACCGATATCAGGTACCGCAGAAGGGAGCTTGATTTAATAGTTAACCCCGAAGTTAAAAGCACCTTCGTTAAGCGTTCTAAAATTATTTCCGCTATCCGCGACTATCTTGACGGCTGCGGATTTTTGGAGGTTGACACCCCCGTTTTAAATACGCTGGAAATCGGCGCGGCGGCAAGACCTTTTAAGACGAGACACAACGCTCTCGACATCGATATGTACCTACGAATTGAGACCGAATTATACCTTAAACGGCTCATAGTAGGGGGTCTAAACCGAGTTTACGAGGTTGGGCGCATATTCCGTAACGAGGGAATGGACGCCTTCCACAACCCCGAATTCACCACGGTTGAGTGCTACGCGGCGTACCTTGATTACTTCGATATGATGGACCTCGTTGAGGACATGTACGCCACCATTGCAAAGAAGGCGTGCGGTACCACGGACGTAACCTACCAGGGCACGGAAATTCACCTTGGCGGCAAGTGGGCGCGCATGACGATGAAAGAGGCGGTGAAAAAATACTCCGGCGCGGACTACGACGAGTGGGCTACGGACGCGGACGCACGCGCATGTGCAAAGAAGCTCGGCGTTACGGTTGAGGAGGGTGAAAAGGCGACGAAGGGGCACGTGCTTATCGCGCTGTTCGATAGCTTCGTTGAGGACAAGCTTATCCAGCCCACCTTCATCTACGACTATCCCGTGGAGAATTCGCCCTTGGCAAAGCGTAAAGAGGACGACCCCGCTTTCACGCAGAGGTTCGAGTACTTTATCTGCTCGCACGAGTTCGGCAACGCGTTCTCGGAGTTGAACGACCCCATCGACCAAAAGCAGAGGTTCGTTAAGCAAGTTGAAGAAAAGCGTGCGCAAGAGCCTAACTGCAACGCGCAGATAGACGAAGACTTCGTAACCGCTTTGGAATACGGGTTGCCCCCTACGGGCGGGCTCGGTTTCGGCGTCGACCGTTTGGTTATGCTTTTGACCGACAGCGCAACCATAAGGGACGTACTCTTATTCCCTACGATGAAACCTAAAAAATAAAAGCGCAAAAACACGTTGGAGAAGAACCACGATGTATAAGTATCTTATCTATTCACAATTGAAGGCGTATGCAAGGGCGGACAAGTCCTTCCATATGCCCGGGCACAAAGCAAGGGGTGATTTCAAATCGAAATTCCCCATCGCGCCGTTTGATATAACCGAGCTTTCGTATTCGGATAATCTTTTATGCCCTACGGGCATAATTGCCAAGGCGCAAAACGACCTCGCCGAAATTTTGGGCGCGAAGAAAAGCTTTATTTTAACAGACGGTTCCTCTTCGGGCGTGCTTGCAATGATGTACGCTATTTCAAAATTCGGCACGAAGGTCATAGTGCCGCGCAATTGCCACGTAAGCGTTTGGAATGCGTGCAAGCTTTTCAACCTTGAGCCCGTAATAGTTCAAGGCTCTAACGACGAGGGCGTGCTGATGCCGCCTTCACCTTCGCTTATCGAAAAGCTGGTATCCAACGACAGGACGATAAGCGGCATGATAGTGACATCACCCGACTACTTCGGCAATATCGCGCCTTTAAAAGATTACTCAAAGATTTTGAAAAAGTACGGGCGTTACCTTTTAGTGGACGGCGCACACGGCGCGCACCTTGCCTTTGAGGAGGCAAAGAAGGGGCACGCGGGCTGCTTTGCCGACCTTTGGGTGGACGGCGCACACAAGAGCTTGCCAGCACTGACCCAAGGCGCGGTGGTATCGGGCAACAACGATAAACTTCTTCCTCTTTTAGAGGAAGGGTTGGCTTATTTCAGAACGACGTCGCCCAGCTACCCGATAATGGCGTCGGTGGAGTATGCATTCAAATATATTGCAAACAACCCCAAGCTTATAGACGGCGCGAAGGCAGCCGTGGCAGCTTTTAGGGAAAAGTGCCCGTTGAAGCTGTATCCTTCCGAGGACTGGACGAAGGTTGCGGTTGATATGGAGGAGCTTGGCGTTTCATCCTACACGGCGGCAAGCATACTTGAAAAGCGCGGAATTTACAGCGAGCTTGCAGACGGCAAGTATCTTCTTTTCTATCTTTCGCCGATGACGGTTGCAACCGATTTAAGCAACCTTTTGACCGCGTTTACTACGATGGTCAACGACAAGCGTTTGAAGAAGAATTTCGTTGCCCGTCCGCCTATGCCCGTAACGGCAAGAACCTACAGCTTCCAGTACGCGTTAAAGCAGAAAAAAGAGTTGATACCTTTGGTGCAATCCGTGGGCAGAATGTGCGCGGAGAACGCGGGTGTAACCCCGCCCTGCATACCCATCATCGCCGCGGGCGAAATGATAACCGAAGGCGCGGTCAGGTACCTACTGTATCAGGGAAGTACCTTCGGGCTTGTAAACGATAAGATTTGGGTGGTCAAGAAATGAGAGGGAAGTTCATCACCTTCGAGGGGTGTGAAGGCTCGGGCAAAAGCACCCAGTTAAAACTGCTTTCGGAATATTTAACGTCTGCCGGGGTAGACTTTATTTTGACGAGGGAACCCGGCGGAAGCGGCATTTCGGAAGATATACGCAAGATTATTTTAAACGGCAAGAACACCGCCATGTGCGACGAGTGCGAGGCGCTTTTATACGCGGCTGCAAGAATACAGCATTTGCGTGAAGTTATCATCCCCGCACTTGAAGCGGGCAAGCTTGTCGTGTGCGACAGATACGTGTATTCTTCGCTTGCATATCAAGGGCACGCAAGGGGGCTTGGCGAGAAGTTTATCGAGGAGATAAACGCGGTCGCTTTAAGCGATTACCCCCCTGATATGACCGTTTTTCTCGATATTTCGCCCTCGGAAGCGTTCAAAAGAAAGCACGGTGCGGATAAAGACGACAGAATAGAGCAAATGGGGCTTGATTTCCACGAAAAGGTATATGCCGGTTACAAGGCACTTTTAGCGAATCACCCCGACTTATGTGCCGTTTACTGCGGTGGAAGCAAGTTTGAAACGGCTGAAAACATTAAAAAATTATTAAGGGAAAAAAGAATTATAAAGTAACCGTGGAAAGTCTTTTAAAGGGTACAACCGCATATAAAATTTTATCGGGCGATAGGAAGTCAAATAGACTTTCGCACGCATATATGCTTGACTTTCCCGACGTTAAGAACATGCGGGCGGCGTTAAAAATTTTCGCGCTGGAGTTTTTCGGCACTAACGCTGGCACGACCCTTGGCGCAAGAATTTTAAACGGAAGCTATTCCGATTTTAAAATTTACCCGCAAGAGGGGGCAAAGCTTGCCGCCGACGCAATAAGCGAAATTTTGGAGGACAGCGTTTTGCGCCCCGTTGAGGGGACAAAGAAGCTTTACGCGATAAGCGGCTTTGAAAACGCTTCCGCCCTTTTACAGAACAAGCTTTTAAAGACTTTGGAAGAACCCGTTGAGGGTATTCATTTTTTGTTGGGCGCGTCGTCGCTTGCGCCCGTTTTGGATACGGTCAAATCCCGTGTAAAAATTCTTACCGTGGCACCCTTTACCGAGGCGCAGATTTATTCGGCTTTGGAGCGTGCCGGGCATAAGGAGATTAACGCGGCGGCGGCGAAGAGCTCGGGCGGAATTTTGGGCGCAGCCGAGAATTTGGCGAACGGCGGATGGTTTGAAGAGGTTTTATCCGCGGCGGAAGAAATCTGTACTACCGTGCGCGTCGGTGATATCGGCGCGGTTGCGGCGAAGTACGGCGAAACGAAGTATAAGACCGAACTACTTTGCGAGATGCAAAGGCTTTACTTTTCCGCCTTATCGGGTGAGGGCAAGGCTGCAAATGTTTTACAGCCTGCCGCTATAATTTACGCGCTTGAAAAGTTGAACGGGGCGTTTGCCGACTTAAAGTTCAACGCGAACTTTCAAGGGCTTTTATACGACTTTTTACTTAAAGTCGCTAAGGAGAACGTGAAATGGCAACGATTACAGCAGTAGTTTTCAAGGAGGGCGGCAAAACCTATTATTTTGCGCCCAGAGAGAACGAAGAATATAAAGTCGGCGCGGGGGTGGTCGTGGAAACCTCCCGCGGGATAGAGTACGCAACGGTGGTTACGCCGCGGGCGGAGGTTGACGACGATAAACTCGTACTGCCTTTAAAGCCCATCGTAAGGGCTGCTACGCAGAAGGACGAGGAAACACACAGACGAAACACGGAAAGGCGCCAGGACGCCATGAAAACCGTGCGTGAGAAGATAGAAAAGCATAACCTTGAAATGAAGCTTATCGACTGCGAGTTCGCTTTTGACGGCTCTAAGGCGGTTTTCTACTATTCAGCGCCCCAACGCGTAGATTTCAGAGATTTGGTAAAAGAGCTTTCTTCTTGCTTCCATATGAGGATAGAGCTCAGGCAAGTCGGTATACGCGACGAAATCAAGCTTATAGGCGGAATTTCGCCGTGCGGAAGGGAATGCTGCTGTTCAAGCTGTATGCCCGACGTGAAAAAGGTATCCATAAAAATGGCGAAAACGCAGGGGCTGTCATTGAACCCGCAGAAAATTTCGGGGCTTTGCGGCAGGCTGATGTGCTGTTTAAGCTATGAAAACGATTATTACGCCGAAACCTGTAAACAGATGCCCAAAATAGGCACCGAATTGAACACGCCCGACGGCAAAGGCGTGGTAGTTAACGTGAATATGCTTAAAATGCTCGTCCGCGTTAGGATAGAGGACAAGGCGAAGGACAGCGTAACCTATAAAGATTATTCGCTTGACGATTTAAAATACGGGCACGCTGAAAGACGCGGCGCAGAGGTTGAAACCGAAAGCGACAACGGCGTAAAAGAAGTAATTGCGGAAAAGGTCAAGGAAGACGCGCCTGCGCAAAACGGTGGCGAAAACAAGCAAAATAGGAACCGTAAGCGCAAAAAGAAGAATAAAAACGGTAATAAGCCGAACGGTGCGCCGCCCGCCGGACAAGGCAACGCGCAAAACGCGCAAGGCAATAAGCAAGGCGAAAAACCCAATAACGCCGAAAATAACGGGCAAAACGGCGGAAAGAAAAAGAAGAATAAATTCAGAAATTTTCAAAATAAAAACGCTTGACGAAAAAAAAAGTACAAGCAACCCCTTTACACTTGAAAAAATTTGTGATACAATACGAGTACTAACATAAAAATGGAGGAAATTTATGGCACACTCTATTTCTGACGAGTGCGTAAGCTGCGGCGCTTGCGCTGGCACTTGCCCCGTTGAGGCTATTTCGGAGGGTCCCGATAAATACGTTGTAGACCCCGACGTTTGCATCGATTGCGGTGCTTGCGAGGACGTTTGCCCCACCGGTGCGATTAAGGCAGAGTAATTTTAGGTAAAAAAGCGGGCTATTAAGCCCGCTTTTTTATATTGTTAAAACGCATATAAGCTTCGTTATGCTGCGTCGTGCTGTGGCAACCCTCAGTCATTTACGCAAAGTAAACTCCTTCGGGTTATCCTCGCACTCCTTGCCTAACTTGCTTCTCTGCGTTTTAGAGGTGGCGCAATGGCGGCGGAGGCGGCGATGTGTAAGCTTAAAGAAAACGAAGTTTTAGAAGAATTTTTTGAAGATAAAAAGATAATACAGAATACTAAATTGTACCGCTTCACTTCGGACAGTATTCTTCTTTCAAGGTTTGCGCGTTTTAAGTTCGGGGACAAGGTTGCCGATTTCTGCGCGGGAAGCGGCGTGGTTGGTTTTCATTTCTTCTGTTTAAACCCCAAGGTTGAAAGCCTTACGCTGTTCGAGATGCAGGAGGAGCTTGCCGATATGTCCCGCCGCACGGCGGAGCTAAACGGGTTTGACTGTGAAGTCGTCTGTACGCGCTTGCAGGATATCGGGAGGGAATACGACGATAAATTATCGCTGATACTTTGCAACCCGCCGTACGAAAAGGGCGGCTTTGAAAACGAGGTTTACGAGCGTGCTATTTGCAGAAAGGAAATTACTCTTACCTTAAAAGAGATAGTGGAGGCGGCTTTCCGCAAGCTGAAGTTCGGCGGAAGGCTTGCAATAATCAACCGTGCAGACAGGGCGGCGGAGCTTATCTATCTTTTGAAGGCGCGGGGATTGGAACCCAAGAGGGTGCAGTTCGTAGCGGGCACGCCTGCCGCAAAGCCCTACTTAATAATGGTGGAGGCTGTCAAGGGCGGCAAAGAGGGTGTAGAGGTTTTGCCCGTTTTAATAAACGATAAAAATTGAAAAGGTGATAAAATGACGGATATTGAACTTATTGAAAAACTTTGTAATTGCCGCGGGGCTTCGGGCTTCGAGGACGAGGTTTTGGAGGTTGCAAGGGAATACTTAAAAGGTATTGCCGACTTCGAAGAAGACAGCATGCGCAACCTCTATATTTATCCCAAATACAACAAGGGGAACCGCCCTTATATTTTGCTTGACGCGCACTCTGACGAGGTTGGTTTTATGGTGCAGGCAATTAAGCCCGACGGCACTTTGAGGTTTATTCCTATCGGTGGCTGGAACGAGAAATGCTTGCCCTCTTCAAAAGTGCAAATATGCGCGAAAACGGCACATATATTGGGGGTAATCGCGGCCGGGTCGCCTCATTTAATGACGGCAGAACAGAAAAACGCGCCCGTAAGCTACGACAATTTAGTTATCGATATCGGCGCAACCAGCGCGGAAGAAGCGGCCGCTTTCGGCGTTGAAGTCGGCTTACCCGTCGTGCCTTTAACGCCCTTTTATTACGACGAAAAGCACGGCGTTTTGCACGGCAAAGCGTTTGATGACAGAATGGGCGTTGCGGCGCTTTTGAAGTGTATTAAGGGCTTGCAAAAATGCGAACTGCCGCAAGACGTCGTCGGTGTAATTTCTTCACAAGAGGAAGTCGGCGAGCGCGGAATAACTGCGGCTATGCACAGGTTAAAACCCACTGCGGCGATATGCTTCGAGGGCTGTCCCGCAGACGACACGAGTGCGCCTTCCTATATGATTCAAGACGCTTTGCGTGGCGGCGTAATGCTTAGGCATATGGACGCAACGGTTATCTGCACTCCCCGCTTTACGGAGTTTGCAAGGAAGGTTGCCGCAGATAAAAACATAAAGGTTCAAATGGCGGTAAGGCGCGGCGGCGGCAATAACGGCGCGTACATTATTTCGTCAAACGGCGGCACGCCCGTAATCGTTGCAGGTATCCCCGTAAGATACATTCACACCTTCAACGGCATTGCAACTAAGGAGGACTTCGACAGCGTGGTTGCGCTTGGCGAAGAGCTTTGCAAAGCTTTGACGGAAGAAGCGGTTAAAGGGTTTTAATTAAAAAGGACGAAAATGCAAAAAGCAAAAAAAGGCACGTTAAAGCGGTTCGTGAAATATTACCGCCCACATAGAAAGCTGTTCGTAATCGATATGATATGCGCGTTTATAATTTCGGTGTTTAACCTCGTTTATCCGTATATCACCAAAGAGATTATTAACAACTACGTTCCCAACAAGCTGCTGTTTTTACTGCTTGCGGGCGCGGGGCTTTTGCTCGGGCTGTACGTAATCAAAGCCGGATTAAACTACTTTTTGCAGTATTGGGGGCACGTTGTCGGCGTAAGAATGCAAGCCGATATGCGCAAAGAACTGTTTAATCATTTGCAAAAATTGCCCTTTTCTTACTTTGACGACAACAAAACCGGCGTGATAATGAGCCGTATGACCAACGACCTGTTTGAAATATCGGAGCTTGCCCATCACGGACCTGAGGATGTATTTTTATCCGTCGTAACCCTCGTTGGCGCATTTATAATGCTTTGCATTATAAACGTCTACCTTGCGCTTATCGTCTTTGCCGTAATACCCTTCGGCGTGGTTATATCCGTTATATTAAGGCGGAGGATGAAGCGGGCTTTTGCGCAAGTGCGCGTAGTCCAAGGCGAAATTAACGCCGATATCGAGAGCGCGGTGTCGGGCATGCGCGTTTCGCGTGCGTACAGCGCACAGGAACACGAAAGCGAAAAGTTCGGCGAAGGCAATAAAAGATTCGTTAAAGCGAAGTGCAGACAGTACAAGGTTATGGGTGAATTCCATTCGTCTATGAACTTTTTTATGGACTTTCTGTACTTTGCGGTGCTCCTGTCGGGCGGGTTGTTCTTCTATTACGACTTAATCGACGCGGGCGAGTTTACAGCCTTCGTGCTGTATATAACCACTTTAATTACGCCCATACGCACGCTAATTAACATTTTCGAGCAAATTCAAGAGGGAATGACGGGCTTTAAACGGTTCTGTGAAATTATGGACGTCCCGCCCGAAGAAGAGAGCCCGAACGCGATTTGCCCCGAAAAGCTCGTCGGCGAGATAGAGTTTGATAACGTAACCTTCGGGTATAGGAACGACGGCGACGAAAAGAAGGTTATTTCGGGCTTTTCAATGAAAATTCCCGCGGGCAAGACCATTGCTTTGGTGGGGCCGTCGGGCGGTGGCAAAACCACAGTTTGCCATCTTATTCCCAGGTTTTACGAAATAGACGGTGGCAAAATCACCGTCGATGGCTACGATATCCGCGATTTGCAGAGGGCGGCTCTGCGCAAAAATATAGGCATAGTTCAGCAGGACGTCTTCTTGTTTAACGGCACTATCCGTGAAAATATCGCCTTCGGTGACTTTTCCGCTACCGATGAAGAAATTATCGAGGCAGCCAAGAAGGCGAACATTCACGACTACGTAAGTTCCCTTCCGCAAGGCTACGATACTAACGTGGGGGAGCGCGGTGTTAAGCTGTCGGGCGGACAGAAGCAAAGGGTTTCCATAGCCCGCGCCTTCCTTAAAAACCCGCCCGTGCTGATTTTGGACGAGGCAACCTCGGCTTTGGATAACGCAACCGAAATGCTGATACAAGACGCGCTTGCAAAGCTTTCCGAGGGCAGAACGACCGTCGTGGTCGCGCACAGGCTTTCAACCGTAAAGAACGCGGACGAGATTATCGTTATGACTTCCGAAGGAATAAAGGAGCGCGGCACGCACGAGGAGCTGCTTGCGCTTGGCGGGATGTATAAAGAATTGTACGAGTATCAATTTAAAGGGGTTTAAAATGGTTTCTTTCGTTGCAACGCCTATCGGCAATTTAAAGGATATTTCACTTCGCGCACTGGATGCGTTGAAGGATGCGGACGTTATCTTCTGCGAGGATACGAGGCATTCTTTAAAACTTCTCAACGCGTACGAAATTAAAAAGCCGCTTTACTCCTGCCACAAATTCAACGAAAGGGAGGCGGCGGAAAAGATTATCGCCGCCGCAAAAGAGGGGAAGGAGGTAGCCGTTATATCGGACGCGGGTATGCCCGTAATATCCGACCCCGGCAACGTAGTGTGCAAAGCGCTTAAAGACGCGGGCGTAAGCTACACCGTTATTCCGGGTGCGAACGCCGCCCTTTCCGCACTGATACTTTCGGCTTTCCCCGCAGACAAATTCGCCTTTATAGGCTTTCTTCCGGACAAGGCGGGTGAGCGGAAAAGACTGCTTGAAAAGTATAAAAATTTGGACTTAACGCTTATTTTCCACGTGGCTCCGCAAGACGTAGACCCCCATATATGTGCCATTTACGAGGTTTTTGGCGACAGAAACGCTTGCGCGGTACGCGAAATTACCAAGATGCACGAGGAGGCTATTACCTTTAAGCTTTCAGAGGGGATAAAGGGCGAAAAACGCGGCGAATACGTGCTTATAGTTGAGGGCGCGTCATCGGAAAACCCCTTAAACGAACTGAGTGAAAAAGCGCATTTGTTGCGCTATATGTCGGGGGGAATGGATAAAAAAGAGGCAATAAAACAAGTAGCAAAGGACCGCGGCGTGCCGAAATCGGAAATATATAAAATAGCGCTTGATTTAGAATAAAACGAAAGGTGCGCGGGGAAAAAACCCCGCCCCACAAATTTTAAAATAAGTAAAAAAAACCCCCCCCACACCCGATCCCA
>CAMWQS010000014.1 GCA_947176485.1 uncultured Clostridia bacterium
AAGTTATTAGCACGAATTTTGCAGTTTTTTTAAAAAAAACGGGAAAATTTTTTAAATAAGTATTGAAGTTGTTTTTCTTTTATTGTACAATGAATTTAATGAAAGTATATTCTGGTAGGTGAATTATGGAAATCTCAGATGTACGAATCAGATTAGTTAACAAGGGGGACAATAAACTTAAAGCAGTTGCTTCGATTACCATTGACCAATGCTTTGTCGTACACGATATTAAGATAATCGAATCCGCTGAAGGCGCGTTTATTGCGATGCCCAGCAGAAAAACTAATGATGGCGATTATAAGGATATTGCACATCCACTTGACACCGCGACCCGAGATAATTTGAAAAAAGCAATCCTTACGGCTTACTATGATGAACTTAAAAAATAGGTCATATTTAGTTTTCCGTCAGTTAAATTAATACTGAATTTGTAAAACGAAAAGGCGCACGTTAATTACGTGCGCCTTTTCGTTTTATATTATATTTTAGTTGTCGCGTTTTTTACCGAAATTCTTTAAAAGCTGTGCGAATTTAGGCACGTTCTTTTCAGGCTGACGCTCAATGTTGATTTCATCGCTTCCGGGTTGCTGTACGGGTTGTACGGGCTGGATAGGTTGGACGTATTGAACAGGTCTTTCGGGCTGTAAAGGCTGAATGGGTTGAACTGGTTTATAATAAGGCTCATTCACGCTCATTCTTCTTATTCCGCCGCCGTAAAGGCCGTCATCATAGGCTGAGCCGCCGGTATACCCCCTTAACGCATCTTCATCACGGCGCGAGGTATCGTAGCCGGGGAACCCCGTAGCAATAACGGTAATTTCGACCTCGTCTTGAACGTTGGGGTCAATTCTTGCACCGAATATAATGTTTGCGGAAGCGTCAACGACGCTCTTAACAAGCTCTGCCGCATCGGTTACTTCATCTATCGTCAAATCCTTGCCGCCGACAACGTTCAAAATAACGCCGCGTGCGCCCTCGATAGTGGTTTCCAAAAGAGGGCAATTGACGGCAACCCGAACAGCTTCGATAATTCTGTTATCGCCCTTCGCAACGCCTACGCCAAGGTGAGCAATGCCCTTGTCTTTGAGAATGGTTTTAACGTCCGCAAAGTCAAGATTAATAAGCGAAGGATTAACGATAAGCTCCGTAAGTCCCCTGATGCTCTGTTTCAAAATATCGTCGGCAACGCGGAATGCTTCCGTGAGCGGCGTATTTTTAGCGACGACGGTTTTGATTTTGTCGTTAGGGATAACGATTAGCGTATCAACGTACTTTTTAAGGTTGTCCAACCCCTTGGCCGTATTTTCCATACGCTTTTTGCCTTCAAAGCTGAAAGGTTCAGTAACCACGGCTATAGTAAGAATTTTTAAATCCCTTGCTATTTTAGCTATTACGGGTGCTGCTCCCGTGCCGGTGCCGCCGCCCATACCTGCGGTTATAAACAGAAGGTCGGTATCCTTAACGGCGTTTGTAAGCTCCTCTTTGCTTTCTTCGGCAGCTGCTCTACCCACTTCGGGTTCGGCACCCGCACCAAGTCCCTTGGTAAGCGCACTACCGATTTGTATCTTGTTTTCGCAAGGTGAAAGCGTTAAAATCTGGCTATCCGTATTCACAACGTAGTATTCAGCGCTGTGAATTCCCGCGTCTAACATTCTGTTAACAGCGTTATTACCTGCACCGCCAACGCCGATTACTTTTATTTTTGCTCTGCCTATTATTCTGTTAGAGCCTATACCTTGTAAATCATTAAACATAGTTAACCTCCGTTAAATGGTTAAGAATTATTCGCATCGTCCAAAGCCATATTTAAAAGGCTTAATACCGAAGAAAAGTGCGGTTTATCGTAATAAGGCACTTTCGGGGCAATCACGTCAATACTTTTGACTAATCTGCCGGCAAGATGTTCTGCCGTACCTCTTACTACCTTTATTCCTTCACCGGTAACCAATAATGGCTTACAGTCGATATTTCTGCCGGAAAAACTCTGCCTGCACTCCTCAACGGTTTCGCAAATTCCGTCAAGTCCTTCCCTTATAATGTCCCGCAACTGTGCCGTTGAAAACTTATAAGTTTTACCCTCATAGATGCACTCTTCAATACTCGTAAGCTTTTCTTTCGCGTTAAGATTAACCGTCGAAAGGAAAGTTGAAGCCACCTCGAAGGGAATATTGAGTTCGGTCATAAGATAGAAAGCGATATGCCCTATACCGACCGAAAAAGACTCGCTGTATAAAAGTCCGTTACCGCAAATAACGCTGTAAGTGGACGAAATATAGCCAAAATCAAACAAAACGGCACACTCGTCGCGAAGCTCCGGTTCAACCAGATACATAGCTTCGGCACAGTTTATGGGAATAAAGTTGACCGTAGTAATCTCTTTAAACCTTTTAAAAGCCGTCGTAACACAGCCCATAAAAGACGTGTTACACTGATAAAAACAACATTTACCTTGCAAGCTGTCGCTTACTGCGCCTATGGGGTCAATAACCTTACGCTTGTCCGATAAAACGTAGTAAAGGCAACTGTGGCGAACGGTCTTCCATTGTTCGCTGTCGGGCGGGGTGCTCAATTCAATAAGCGTTTTACAATCAGACGCGCTAATCTTCTTTGCCGACTGAAAACTTAAAACCTTGTCCACGTTTATAAGCTTTAAAAATTCCCCGGGCACGCCCACGTAAAAGCTTTTTACGCCGCTGCTACCGGATAAAGTGCTTTTAACCACGTCGCATACGGAGGAAATGAAATTTTCAACGTCCAGAAGCTCGCCTTCGGCAAAACCGTCATAAGCGCAAGTGTATTTACTTTTAATGATAAAAGTACCGTTTACACCTCTTTCACCGACGACTGCCGTCATTTCGGCTGAGCGTATATCAAGTATTGCGACGCAATTCGTGCGCATACGCTTAAACCCCATTATGTATTATATAATCTATTATATAATAGGGTTATGTAAAAGTCAACAGAATAAACAAAAAAAGCGGTATCAAACCGCTTTTTTAATTATTCGTTATACGACAGCACTGTATTCGGTATATTCAGCATCAAAATTTCCGTCACCGTCGATACGGCTGATTATTCTGCCTTTCAGCTTTTGCTCGGGCAAAAGACCGTCAAACAGCTTATACGCTTTTGAAATTTTCTCGGAAGTAAATTTTGAGTAATCCCAAATTTCAATCGAAATCCCGCACAACAATTTAAATATAACCTTATCGGTATCGATGTCTATCGTGGTTTGCGATTTGTAAAGCGTAACCTTTTCTACCACAGACCTCAATAAGCTTGCGTCCTTGGTGCAGCTTTTAAAAATTGCACAAACCGAAGCAACTTCTTTTATTTCCTCATCGCTACGCGTACCCTCAATAATCAAATTAGGCTCTCCGTCACGGGGGTTCGCGTTACTTTCGGAAACTCTTAAAAACTTCCCGCTTTCGTCATAAGCCGAATAATTTTCCCCGTCGTATATGGCAAAAACTTCCCGCCTTTGCTTTACAGTAATATTTATGGTACAAGGCAAAACCTTTTCAAAGCTTTCCAAATAATAATCGTCTTCCAGGCAAGTAGAAACGTCTTCTTCATTGACAGAAGAAATTATCCTTCCACGAACTTTATCAAGAACGCCGTGCTTTACTGACTGAATTTTGGAATTTAAATTTTCCTCATCAATATCGGTACTTAAAAGAGTTACGTTTACGTTCCTTACGGCGTAAACGACGCATATGCCTACGGCAATAGCCGCAACCATAATAACAGCAATTATAAGTATTCCAATTTTTCTTAGGTGCTTCATATCGTTTATATAGATACCCTTACTATATCTCCGCCAAGCGAACGGAGTTTATATTCGAAAGAGCCGTACCCCCTGTCTATGTGGGAAATATCCAGAACTTCACTTCTGCCTTCGGCGGCAAGCCCCGCGCACACAAGCGCCGCCCCGCCACGCAAATCGTGCGCAACTACCGTCGCCCCGTAGAACTTTTCAACCCCGCGCACGAAAGCGTTACGGTCAATAACCGTTATATCCGCGCCCATTTTTCTGAGTTCGGGAACGTACTTAAAGCGGGTTTC
This sequence comes from uncultured Clostridia bacterium, assembly GCA_947176485.1. GTDB lineage: Bacteria > Bacillota > Clostridia > Christensenellales > Borkfalkiaceae > Coproplasma. The sequence continues at coordinate 4,066 of CAMWQS010000014.1, forward strand.
GAACAAGTTTTCAGTTATAATTGACTGTCCGTGGCAGATACAGCATAGTGCCGTTATCTGTGCTTGCAAATCGGTGGGGAAGCCCGGATAAGGCTGAGTTTCAACACTCTTGACCGAAGTAGGCCGTCTGTGATTTTCTAAAATTATTTTATCATTATTCAGGTGAATTTTGCAACCGTTTTCCCTAAGTTTATGTAAAAGTGAGCTTATATTTTCCGCACAAGCGTGTTTAAGCTCTATCTCGCCGCCGCACATTGCCGCCGCAATAAGAAACGTGCCCGCCTCTATTCTATCTGGAATAGGCAAAAACTCGCAACCGTGCAAGCTTTTAACGCCTTCGATTATTATGGTTCCGGTGCCAGCGCCGCGCATTTTTGCGCCCATACAGTTCAGTAAGCGCTGCAAGTCCTCAATTTCGGGTTCTCTTGCTGCGTTTTTGATTACGGTCGTCCCCTCTGCCTTTGCCGCGGCAAGCATGAGGTTTTCCGTTGCGCCGACGCTGGGGCAGTCAAGCATAATCTCGTTGCCTATAAGTTTTTCGCATTTGCAAATTATGTATCCGTTTTCTTCCTCTATTTCAACGCCCAAGCGCTTTAATCCGGCAAGATGCAAATCAACTGGTCTTAACCCTATATCGCACCCACCGGGATACGCGATTTTCGCCGTATGAAAACGTGATATTACCGAGCCGAGCAAAAAAACCGAAGACCTCAATTCGTGTGCAAGCTCCCGCGGAATTTCAAAACAATCTGCACTTGAACTGTCTATTATTAAATTCTCCCCTTCAAATACGACTTTACAGCCGAGTTTTGAGAGAATTTTTGCCATGTTTTTTAAGTCTGTTATGTTCGGTACTTTTAAAATTTTTACTTTGTCGTCCGTCAGGACCGATGCCGCAAGCATAGGCAGAACCGAATTTTTTGCGGATTGAACTTCCACGCTGCCGTATAGCTTGTTTCCTCCGTTTATTATGTATTTTTCCATATTGACTCCGAATAGTAAATATAGGGTAACGGCTTATATTTACAACGCACCTCGTTACCCTACTTCATAATATGATTTATTCAGCCGTCATTGTTCACTTTAGAAATATTATACAGAACCCCCATTGAAGCCATAGTAATTATAAGCGAAGTGTTTCCGCTGCTTATAAGCGGCAACGGCAACCCCGTGGGCGGAATCGTGCCGCTTACGACGAGTGCGTTTATAGCAACTTGAATACCGTAAACCAACGTAAAACCCGACGCAAGCAAGAAACCGAATCTGTCTTTGCAGTTCTTTGCGATTTTGAAACCCCTGTATATTATGAACCCGCAAATAATGAAAAATATCAACAGCCCGAAAAAGCCGAGTTCTTCACCCATTATAGCGAGAATGAAGTCACTTTCCGCAAACGGTAAAAATCGGTATTTCTGCGTGGAATTAAAAAGTCCTTTACCGAAAAGCCCACCGTTGCCCAATGCATACAATGACTGGATAAGCTGATACCCTTCGTCTTTTGGCGAAGCCCAAGGGTCGATAAACGCACTTAGGCGTTGCAGACGGTAAGGCTCCAAAATTATCAAAACGGGCACTGCTATCACGAAAGGAATTAACAATATCAAAAATGTTTTCAAGTTGGTTCCGCTTAGAAAAACGATACCAAGCATCAGCAGCCCGACGCACATCGTTATCGACATGTTCGGTTCGATAATTATGAGAATGCAGAACAGAATTCCTACGCCGAGCACTGGTAAAACGCCCTTCACCGTTTTAACTTTTTCGTAATTCTTTGCAAAATACGCAGCGGAAAAAAGCGCAAAAGCGTACTTTGCAATTTCCGAAGGTTGAATCGTTACGCCCGCGAAACCTATCCACCTCGTCGCGCCGTAGTTGGTTATTCCCACCCCCGGCACGAAAACGAGAGCAAGCAGTATCACCGCCAAAATTACCGAGGGGAATTTCAGCTTCATCAGCTTTTTATACGGCAAAAAACACGCGCCTACCATAGCCGCCATGCCGAGCACGACGCCGATAAGCTGCTTTTTGACAAAATACAGGCTGTCTCCGTACTGCACTTCTGCGGTATACGAGCTTGCGGAGTAAATCATCAGGCAACCGAAGCACGCCATAAACGCAACGCAAATTAAAAGCGGGACGTCGCCCGCTTTCGTAGTTTTTTTTGCCTTTTCACCCACTGTTACTAGGGGTGGAAATTTTTTCTTTGTTGCCTTAGAAGGTTTCATTTATCTTTTCCACTATCTCCCTGAAAGCGTCGCCCCGCTCTTCATAGTTAAGGAAGCTGTCAAAGCTTGAGCTTGCGGGACTTAAAAGCACGCACTGTCCGGGTTTTGCTATAAATTGCGCAATTTTTACCGCGGTGTTGAATTCCGAACACAGCGAGAACCCGACGAAGCCCGCTTTGGTTGCTGCGTTAAGCATTTTAAATCTGTTCTCGCCGTAAATTATCGCGTGTATTACGGGTGTCGAGCTTAATCCTTCGAACAGCGGAACGTAATCGTCCCCCTTGTCCTTGCCGCCCAAAAGAATTATAGTAGGATTTGCCATAGACTGGGCCGCCTTCAAGGACGCGTCGACGTTCGTTCCCTTGCTGTCGTCTATGTAAGTTACTCCGTTTACTTCTCTTACCACTTGGATACGGTGCTTAACACCCTTGAACGCGCATATTGCTTGTGCCGTAATTTTCTTATCGAGTCCCAAAATTCCCGCAACGGCAACACATGCAAGCGCATTGTAAGCGTTATGTACTCCGTTTATCGTAAGCTCGGTTACGTCAAAGTATTTTTCGCCGTTGAAATATACGCTGCCGTTCTCGTAATAAGCGCCGTTAATGCGGGTCTGCATAGAGAAATAAACGACCTTTGCTTTGGTCTTGTTGGCAAACTCTCTTACGGTAGGGTCGTCGTAATTTAATACGGCGTACTCGCTTTCACGAAGGTTCTTTAAAATCTTTGATTTTAAAAATATGTAATTTTCCATATTGTAGTGTCTGTTTAGGTGGTCCTCGGTAACGTTCGTAACCACTGCAATATGGGGGCGCAAGCTTGAAAGAGTTTCAAGCTGAAAAGACGAAACTTCTATGACTGCGTAGTCGTTAAAAGTCAAATCTTCTACTTCTTCAATTAGCGGGTGTCCGTTATTGCCGCAAGCAACGCTATGTGCGCCCGTTGCATTCAGTACCTCGTTAAGCATCGTAACCGTCGTGGTCTTGCCGTTAGTGCCCGTAACCGCAACCGCCGTCGCCCTTAAAAACATAGCGGCAAGCTCTTCCTCGCCTATTATAGCCTTCCCCTGTTTTCTGAACGCCACGGGAAGAGCGTTATCTATGGGGATACCGGGGCTCAACACTAAAATATCGCATTTCAGTGCCGCCGCCTCGCACCTGTCCGCCGTTACGATATGCGCACCTAAGCCCGAAAGCTCCGTCATTACAGCTTGTACCTTATCGCTTACGACGTCGTCGTAAATATAAACTTCGGCTCCTCTTTCAAGCAAAAAGCGGGCGCTGCTTTCACCCGAAACCGACATACCCGCTACAAAAAACTTCTGACTTTTAAAATACATTTTACCTCACCAAAAAATCAAACAAATTATTCCGACGAAGGCGGTGAGTGCGAAATAGCTGTAAGTGATTTTACATTCCGTATGCCCCTTCATCTGAAAATGATGATGCAAAGGCGCCATTAAGAACACTCTCTTCCTTGTCCGTTTATAATATATGACTTGTACGATTACGGATATTCCCGAAATTACGAACATTATTCCGATAATCGGAATATATAAGGAGTTACCCGAAAATACCGATACGCACGAAATAAGTCCGCCTAAAGCAAGCGAACCCGTATCCCCCATGAAAATTGCAGCCTTGTTTACATTGAATACGAGAAACGCCGCAACCGCGCCAACGCCTATAAAGCACAAAACGGAAAAATAAGTGCCTTTCATTGCAAGCATAATTCCCAAAACAAGCAAATAAGCGCAGCTTGTCCCTCCGGCAAGCCCGTCAAGCCCGTCGGTTAAATTTACGCAGTTGACTGTAGCAATAAAAATGAAAATTACGAGAGGAATTATCCCCCAGCTGATATCCGCCGAGATGCCCGTGAAAGGAATGTTGAGCTTAGTAATTCCGTTAAAGTAGCAATAAAGCGCCGCAACGACGGCAATAGAAATTTGGAAAATTATTTTCTGATAGGGCTTTAGACCCTCGTTTTTCTTGTGGTAAATTTTAATGAAATCGTCAAGAAACCCTACGACCATAAAGCTTGCTGTTATGGCAAGCGTAAGGTTTACTTCACCCCCGTTAAAACCGAGTATGCAGAACCCGACGATTACGAGCGCACAAATAAAGGCAAGCCCGCCCATCGTGGGCGTGCCGCCTTTATCTTTATGCTCTTTTACGTAACCTAAAATATACTGCCCCGCTTTCAGCCGTCGCAACAGTGGCAAAATTAACAGAAGTAGCGCACCCGAAGCCAAGAACGCGAACAGCATCGATATAAATATGATTTTCATTTAGCCGCCGATAATGTTTTTTATAACTGTATTGTCATTGTAGCTGTGTTTTATACCCATAATCTCTTGATACTGTTCCCCGCCTTTGCCAGCAACGAGAAGGATATCGCCCTTTTCCAAAAGCCTTATTGCATACTCGGTTGCAACTTCCCTTTCGGAAACGGTAACGTACTTTTTACCGGTAGTTTTAACTCCTTCTTCGATTTCGCTTATAATGTCGTACGGGTCCTCGTATCTGGGATTATCCGAAGTAATTATACAAAAATCTGCGTAGGTTGCGACGACCTTCCCCATTATCGGGCGCTTGGTTTTATCTCTGTTGCCACCACAGCCAAAAAGACAATAAAGCTTCCCTTCACACAGTTTTTTAAGAGATTGCAAAGACTTTTCCAAGCCGTCAGGCGTGTGGGCGAAGTCCACGAAGATATCCGCCCCGTTATACCTTGCAACCCTTTCAAGTCTGCCCGATACGTTCTTTAAACTGAACAACCCTTTTGCAATATCGCTTATCTTTATTCCGAGAATTTTTGCACATGCGGCAGCCGCCATCGCGTTGTACACGTTGTGAATAGCCGGCAAACAGAGCTTTATTTCATAAAGCTCATCCTCAAGATTTAAAACGAAAGTCGTTCCGTCAAGGCTTTCACTAACGTCAACCGCGAACACGTCGGCGGGGTTTTTAAGCCCGTAGCTTACCGCGTTTTTTAAGGTTGGAAGAATTTCCACCCCCAAAGCGTCGTCCGAGTTTATAACTGCAGCTTTGCACCGCCCGTCTTTAAACAGTAGCTTTTTACAGTCGGCATAGCTTTTCATATCGCCGAAAAAGTCCAAATGGTCTTGCGTGCAGTTGGTGAATATCCCAACCTCAAAGTTCAGCCCGTAAATTTTATCGTAATAAAGGGCGTGCGCGGAAACTTCCATAAATACGTACTTAACGCCCGCCGCCGCCATATCCGCAAGCACGGAATACAGATAAATAGGGTCAGGCGTAGTAAGCTCGGGGGATATAAATTTTTCGCCGTAGCTTATGCCCAAAGTTCCGATTACCCCCGCACTATGCCCGTTTGAACGAAATATGCTTGCAAGCATATGGGTTATCGTAGTCTTACCGTTCGTGCCCGTTACGGCAACGATTTTCAGCTTTTTGTCGGCAAAATTGTAGAATGCTTGCGCCGCACGGGCAATCTGCGCCCTTCCGCTGTCAACTATTATCTGGGTTATGGGGTAATCAAGCCTTTTTTCACAGACTACGGCAACGGCGCCTTTATCCGTTATTTCAAGCATATCCCCGTGCGAATCGTGTTTTGCGCCCGCAAAACAGAAGAACAAATCACCCTCTTTCACCTTTTGACTGTCGGCGCAAAGCCCGCTTATTTCTACGTCGGTATCCCCGACGATTTCCTTCACTTGTATGTACTTCAACAGCTCTGTTAATTTCATTTATACGTACCGCTCAATGTTCTTTATTCGGATAATATCTTCAAAAATTTCCTTTGCAACGGGTGCGGCAACCGCACTACCGTAATATGTTCCTTGCGGCTCGTCGACTACGATAAGTGCAAGATACTCGGGTTTGTTTGCGGGGAAGAACCCGCAGAAAGACGAAACGTATTTGCCTTGCGCAACGTGCCCGTTTTCGTACTTTTGTGCCGTTCCCGTCTTACCGCCGACGCGGTAACCTTCAATATACGCTTTTGTGCCGCTGCCTTCCGTAACGACCCCTTCAAGCATCTCAGCAAGATAAGCCGAAGCTTTCTCGCTTATGGCTTTGTTTTTCAGCACGGGTGCGTATTCCGAAACGGTTTTTCCGTCCGCAGATACGATACTTTTTAAAAAGTGCGGAACGTAATAGTTCCCGCCGTTCACAGCCGCCGCCACGGCGCACGCAAGCTGCACACCGGTAACTGCTATCGTCTGTCCGAACCCTATACGCGCCAAATCGCAGTCACGCACGGCAGTTTGTGGCACCAGCATTCCCAACGCTTCACCCGTAAAGTCAAGCCCAGTTACGTTGCCGAAGCCAAACGAGTTTAAATACTCGTAAAAGGTTTCACTGCCCAAAGACAACGCAATATCGGTAAAACAAGGGTTGCAGCTGTTATTCAGCGCAGCCGCAAGCGTTTGGTTTGAATGTTTACCGTTGGCGTGGTCCGACCAGCACTTGATTTTCGTGCCGTCTACCGTTCTCGTTCTGCTGCCGTTAAATACGTATGAATTCGAAAACGCCTTGGTATTACCTTTTAAATACTCTTCAATATTTGCCGCCGCAGTAACCACTTTAAAGGTTGAACCAGGCTCGTAAATATCGCTTACAAGTCCGTTACGGGAAAGAGCATTCAAGGTTGCCGTGTCGTCGCGAGGGACGTCGTTTAAGTCGTACGATGGATAATTTACAAGAGCAAGAACGTCGAAGTTTTGCGGGTTCAGCACTATGCACGACACCGCTTTTGCACCGCTTGACGAGTAAACGCTTCGCATCGCGTTTTCCGCAGCAAGCTGGATATCCATATCGATAGTCAACCTTATCTCGTCGCCGTTCTTTGCCGCCTTGTATACGACTACCGAATTTTCGGTTTCAATTCCGATAATATCCGTCGTATACGTGATTTCGCCGTTGATACCGCTCAGTATATTATCGTAATACTTTTCAATACCCGAAAGCCCCGAGCCGTCGTTTGAAGTGAATCCCAGCACTTGGCACAATGCGTCGTTATACGTATACTGCCTGCTGTTATCACGCGAATAATAAACGCCCGCAAGGTCGTAAGAAACTAATTTTTCAATACTTTCTTTACCGACTTGCCGCGCCACTGTAACTTCCGATACTTTACCGCCTTGAATTTTTTCAAGTATTACTTTCGGGTCCAAATCGAATAAACCGCTTAAAATCGTTGAGGTGTACTCGGCGTTTTGAACCGCATTGGGGCGCAAAAACACACTGTAAGTCGTTTTATTGCCGGCTATCACCGTCCCGTTTCTGTCGGAAATTATTCCTCGCGCCGCAACCACCGGAATTTCTCTGTTCCACTGGTCTGTCGCAAGCTCTTGCAAATCATAGCCCCAAGCCACCTGCACGTATAGAAGTCTGCCTAAAATTATGCAAAAAATAAAGGTTATTGCCATTCCCAATGACAATAACCTCTTTTGTAATACAGTTAGAGAAAATCCTTTTTTATTATATCGTTTTATGGTGATAAACCCCCATACGTTTTTGAAATATATTAATTCTTTACCATTCCTACTGCTATAGCGAATTCCGTTGCGTTTTCTACTGCGTCGTTAAAGGTATTGGAAACTTCGTCGCTTATACCGGCGTACGAGCCCTTAACTACTTCCAAAGAAGACTGCAGTGAGCCTAAATCTGCATTGATGCCCGAAATTACAGCCGAGTTAACGATTATCAAAACAAGCATAACTACGATTATGCTGACTACCGCAGCAATAACTATCTTTTCCTTTTTAGATAAACCCGCACGCTTTTCCGTGTTGGTATTTTCCTCAACAGCCTTTTTAACGCCGTAGGTCTTGTATTGAATAGTCGTTGAAGTAGGACGCAAATCTTCGTTCTCTTCCTCGCTATCCTCTGCGACCATAACGGGCTGCATATCCAAAGCCTTGCGGTTTACGGGGCTGTCCGCACGGAAAATTTCCGCATCTGCCCTTGCATTTTCCACAAGGTAAGGCTTAGCGAAAAGTTCGTTACGGGGCTTGGACTCGACCGCTTGCTGCGACCTGCCCAAAATTTCGTCCACGTTATTGTTGGAGCTTATAAGCCTTGCATATCTTTCGCTAATCTGTGCATTATGCTGCTCGTCGGCGGACATTTGAGCATTAAAACCGCCAACTTTCCTTTCTTCTTCAATTTTTTCTAAGGTATTAACGTCCCTTTCCAATACCGCGACTGCCATAACTTTCTCCCTATCGCATATTAAATGATTTTTTCTGCTATTCTAAGTTTAGCGCACTTAGAGCGCGAATTTAAGGTCATTTCCTTAACGCTTGCAATAATAGGCTTTTTTGTGATAACTTCAACCTCTTGCACTTTTCCGCAAACACAAACGGGTAAATTTTTGTCGCAGATGCAGTCGGTTTCAAGATACCTAAACGCTTGCTTTACTATCCGGTCTTCAAGAGAATGGAAAGTAAGAATAACTATCCTTCCGCCCTTTTTCAACCTTCTCGTAAGCCCCGTAACACACTCGTAAAGTCCTTTTAACTCTCCGTTAACGGCAATTCTTATTGCTTGAAAGCTCTTTCTTGCCGCCGGTCCGTTCTGCTGAAACTTTTTCGGTATGCTACTTTCTATTATTTCTACAAGCTCGCCGCAAGTCGTTATGCGATTTCGGGTTCTCGCTTTAACGATATTCGCGGCTATCAAAGATGCAAATTTTTCTTCCCCGTATTCCTTCAAAATTTTTGCAATTTCGTTTTGGGGATATTCGTTTAAAAGAATTTCTGCCGTAAGCTCTTGACTTTGGTTCATTCTCATATCCAACGGTGCGTTGGGCTTCATGTACGAAAACCCTCTTCCCTCGGTGTCAAGCTGAAAGCTCGATACCCCGAAGTCAAGAATTGCCCCGTCAAGACTTTCCACGCCCGCTTTCTCCAAAACTTTTTCAAAGTCCTTGTAATCAGATTTGTAAATTTCAAATCTGCCTTTGAAGACCGACAACCTTCTCTCTGCCGCCAATATAGCATCGTCGTCCAAGTCGGTTGCGATAAGTCTTCCGGTAGGGGCTGTCCTTTTAAGAATTTCGAATGAATGTCCGGCACCCCCCACAGTTCCGTCAAAGTATACGCCGCCGTCTTTAAGATTAAGACCTTGCATACACTCCTCAAGCATCACGGGAATATGAGAAAATTCTTTCATTTATATACCAAGTATATTGAACATATCGTCGAAGCTCTCTTCTTCGCCCTCGAAGTACTTGTCGTAAACTTCTTTAGCCCAGATTTCTATATGCGAACCTGCGCCGCAAATAACGAGCTCTTTGTCGATTTTTGCATGTTCCTTAAGTAACACCGGAAGAACCATTCTACCTTGTCCGTCGCCTTCGATATGGAAAGCTGACTTTTCAAAAATTCTTACGGCTTTACGCTGTCTTTCGTCGGTAAGTTTGTTGTTTTCCTCTATCTTGCGGCAAAGCTCTTGAAAAGCTTCCTCGTAGTACACGTAAATACAGCTGTTAGGCCCCTTCGCAAAAAAGAGTGCCTTTTCCTCCCCCTTCAGTTTGTTGGGAATTCTTATTCTGTTTTTCGTGTCCATTTGGTGAGAATACTCACCCGTCAAGTAAAACATGAGAAAACTGCCCTTTTGTAGGTTTATAGCAACACTATACCACCCTTTAATACCAATGTCAACCCTTTTTAGGAATTTTTTGGGAATTTTTGGGAAAAATTTCCCCAGAGCCAAATTTACCTACATAAAACCTCGTAAAACACGCGTTTGTTTTTTTCTTCATCACCTCCTACAAATGAAATTTTGGGAATAAACGGCACAATTTGCGGCTGATATTCTACGCCTAAAACGTTTAAAATGCGCCTAACCGTCCCCTCAACACCCGTAAACACGGGACAACCGTACTTTTTTTGCACGGCTTCTTTAACAAATATATAGTGCGTGCACCCCAAAACGACCGTATCCGCTTTTAAATCGGGCAACAATCCCATAAGTTCTTCTTCGTTTAAATTAAATATATTCTGCTCGACGAATTGAGCAAAATGAGGACATGCCACCACCTGCGTTGTATCGTTGCCGTACTCGTTAATCAGTTTTCTCAAGCTTGCGCTTTGCGCCGTCGCAGGCGTAGCAAATACCAAACACTTGCCACCTACCCGCACCGCTTCCTTTACGGCGGGTTGAATTCCGACGATAGGAAAATCGTACTTACTACGCAACCGCCCGACACATCTTGCCGTAACGGTATTGCAAGCAATCACCGCAACCGTCGGATTAATTTTGGCGATTTCTGAAAAAATTTCGTCAACGGCGTTTTCAAGCTCTTTGTCGGGCAAATTGCCGTAAGGTACTTTGAAGTTGTCCGCAAAATAATAAAGCTCTGCTTTAGGCAGCCTAAGCGCAGATTCGTATAACAAATTCAGCCCGCCTATTCCGCTGTCGAAAAAGCACACTTTTTGCGGTGAAAATTCAGATAAATCCATTACTATATATAAATATTTTGCAATCGTAAAATATATTAAAAAAATTGCAAAAAGCCGATAAAAAACAGTTTACAATACGGTTTTTTTGTGATAAACTTACAGAGAATTAATGTTAAAAGTATCCAAAGGAGATATGAAATGCCTAACATAAAATCAGCGAAGAAACGCGTTCTTGTAACCGCAAAGAAAACCGCGAGAAATAAGTCTATCAAATCCGAAGTTAAGACCGAGATTAAGAAGTTCCTTACTTTGGTTGAAGGCGGCGATAAAAAAGCGGCTACGGCTCTGTTCCCCCACACTTGCTCTGTAATCGACAGCGCAGTTTCAAAGGGTATTCTTAAAAAGAACACGGCAGCAAACAAAAAGTCAGGTCTTGCGAAAAAACTCAACGCAATGGCGTAAAAAGAATTTTAAGCGAGCGCAAAACGCTCGCTTTTATTTTTCAATTAAATTTTGCTTTTCCTACCATCCGCGAAAAGCAATTACGCTTCCGTAGTTAAATGGATATAACAGCCCCCTCCTAAGGGGCCGTTCCGGGTTCGATTCCCAGCGGGAGTACCAAATAAGCCGCGCAAAACGCTTTGTTTTGCGCGGCTTATTTTATGCCGTTGATTTAAATTGAACCCGCGTTCGTGCGAGCGAAGCTACGCTTTGCGCTTTACGCGCAAATTCCCAGCGGGAGTGCCAGAAACAGCGGCTGACGAACGCCAGCCGCTGTTTCTATATTATATAATAAATTTAATTTTCAAGCATAACTTCCTTTACGGAAACTTTGTTCAGTTTAAACGCATACACTGCCATCACTGCCGTATACAGCACGATAAAGCACGCAAGTGTTATAAAGAAAACGGGCACGTTAAAGTTATAATCGGGCACTGCTGCCACGTCCTTATAGACGATATTTACCATTAAGCTTAACAGTCCGTACTGGTACCCCGTGCCGACGACAAACCCCAAAAAGGCAAACGGCACGTAACCGCCGAACACCGACAAGGCGCACTCCTTCATCGAATACCCGAAAACCTTCATCATAGAAACGGTTTTGACGTTATTCTTTACCAACGAAGTAACTGCCATAAACATCGTAGTTACGGCAAGAACTATGCCGATTACCAAAATCATTAAGCCCATCGTTTCGGTAGACAGCTGCTTCATTGAAGCGCCCATCTGCACCATTGCGGAAAAACAGAAGCACGCAAACGCAACGAAAAACGCCAGCAGCTTTTTACTGCCGAGAGTTTTAAAACAGGTTTCAACGAGAAACGAACGCTCCTTACTATCCTTCGCGGGTTTTTCTTTGCGCCTTTTTAATTTCTTTTCCACCCTTCCTTTTAACATATCGTTTACGGGACGGCGAAGCGCAAAATACGCGTAGCCGCACGCAAACAGCGAATAAATAATCGTAGGAACGAACACGAGCATTATAAGCAGTATCGCGTGGAAATGAATATCTATATCCAAAGTGTCTATCGTCAGTCCTTCGTAAATAAACGGCATTGCGATATGTCCCGCACCGAAGCCAAGCGCAGTGCCGATAAAAATGCTTAATCCGAACACCCAAAAACGGAAAGCTATTTTTTGATTAGACCATCCCATAGCCTTCAGTATTCCCAACTGCCGCATATGCCCGTCAACGTACAGTTTTATATAAAACACAACCATTACTATTGCAATCAAACCAAGAAAACCGCCGCTTATCGCACTTGTGAATCTTGCGGTTGCAAGCTGAGCGTCGTATAAAGGTTGTTGCGCTTCAGTAACCGTATCCTTTATCTCAACGGCGTCCATGTAGAAGTTCAAAAAGAAAGTGCACACGAATACGGCGCAGAACGCCACTATTATTATGCCGAACAGCTTTAAGCCGTCTTTTAAACTGATAATCATAGCTTACCACCCTATTTCAAACGCAGTTTTAGGGGATGCGTTGTGATAAACTTCGGTGATAACACCGCTGTTCATTTTTATAACCGTGTCCGCAGTTTCGGCAATATTCAGGTTATGTGTAACCATTACCATAGTAAAGCCGCGCTCGCCTTGCGACTTTATTATATAGTCAAGAACTTCTCTGCCCGTCTTTTCGTCCAAAGCACCCGTCGGCTCGTCAAGAAAAAGAATTTTGGGGTTTTTAGCCAGTGCACGGGCAATGCATACTCGCTGTTGCTCGCCGCCCGACAGTTCGGCGGGTTTGTTTTTTAATTTGTTTTCAAGCCCCACCGCTTTGATAATTTCACGGAAGTCCTTGTTGCCTATCAAGTCCGCACCCATTTTTACGTTGTTTTCTACGTTTAAATGCGGCAAAAGATAATATTGCTGAAAGATAAACCCAACGGTATTTCTTCTGAATTCCGTCAACTCTTTTTCCGTCATAGTAGATAAATCTTTATCGTCGTAAAAGACTTTGCCTCCGTCTACGCGTTCAAGACCGGAAAGCACGCTTAAAAGCGTTGATTTGCCCGAACCCGATGCACCGAGAATGACAATTTTTTCACCCTCTTTAATATCCAGCGAAACGCCTTTAAGAACTTCCACTGCTCCACCGTTATAAGTCTTTATAATATTTTCTGCTTTAATCATTTTCTTCCCTCCGATTTGTATTTCCTTATTATGCTTGCCCCCACGTCGTCCAGCATTTTAGAAACATCTTCTTGTGTAAAACCGCAAACCTTGGTTGCAAGAAGGGACGCTATTCCGTGCGAATATATCCACATATGCAAATAAATATTTTTTGCCGTTTCCGTGGAGAAACCATATTCCGACTGAACCGAACCTAAAATCTTTTCGTAATAGTTATCGATTATTGACAGAATGTTGCCAAGGTCGGGAACACTTTCCCGCTCCTTCATAAATAAAAGCTGAAACAGCTTCGGCTGTTCGGCGGCAAAACGGATATAGCCCGTACCCGAACCTTTAAATGCTTTTTTACCGCTCATACCTTCGTCCTCGTATTGCTCGTAAAGCTTGGTTGCGGCAGCCTTAACCTCGCCCTGCACCTCTTCCATTCCGTTAAACACAGTGAAAATCGGGCGGGGCGAGCTGCCAAGCTCCGCCGCAAGAGAACGCGCCGTCAATGCGTCAAACCCGTCGCGCCGTGTAATTTCAAACGCGGCGTTGATTATTTCTTCCTTAGTAAATTTTGCTTTAGGTGGCATATATACTCCTTATTTAAAACTGATGTTTTGCAACGCTTGTTTTAGATTATAACAAGTTAATCTTGATAAGTCAAGAAAAAAGCGGTGCAACGATTGCACCGCTTAAAAATTTATTTTGTAATAGTTATTTTTTTGACGTCTTCGGTTAGAACCGGCTCACCTATTTGTCCGCTTATTACAACGTTTTTAAGTAGGACTTTTTCAACGCACCTGAAATCAAGCCCTTGATTTTTCACGGCAACGTTTTTCTCACGCATAACGGCGTAGCCCTCTTCTGCGTTTTCGTTATATGTAAAGCTGACGTGGTCGAAGGTTATGCTTTTAATAGGCGATTCGGGCAAGCCGTAGAACGCCGCAGCCGCGTATTCAACACCCGTGCAGACCATATCTTTAAACACGAACGAGCCTATCTGCGGAGTTCGCTCGTCCACGGGGAGTTTTTCAGTTGACCAAACGTATTCCGTATGTCCCGTTTCGTCGCCCATATTGTAATACATGTTTATAACGAAGGGCACCTTTACGCTTTTCATTACTATGTCGGAAAAAGTTACGCCGTCGCACTTGCCTATTCTTCCTCTGCCGCGGCGGGTCTTTATCCTCAGCCCTCTATAAGTTCCCTCGAAAAGGCACTTAGATACGGTTACATCCTCTATACCGCCCGAAAGCTCGCTTCCGAACGCTACGCCGCCGTGCCCTTCGCGCATAAGGCAGTTTCTTATAGTTACGCCTTTACAAGGCGTTTTATAGCGTTTTGCAAACTCGTAAGTTCCCGATTTAAGTGAGATACAGTCGTCGCCGACGGAAATCTTTACACCGACGATTTCAACACCCGTACAACAGTCGGGGTCAATGCCGTCAGTCGTGGGCATATCCGAAGAATTTTCAAGAACCAAATCGTATAGCCTTACGTTACTGCAAAAGAACGGGTGAATATTCCAACTGGGCGTGTTCCTAACCGTAATGCCGAGTACGGTTACACCGTCGCAGCGGTTAAAGAATAATCCACGCGGACGCCACGCACCCCTTTTAATTCTGTGGTTAAAATACCAGTCACCTTGCACTGCCCCGCAATCTATTTCACCCTCGCCGATAATTGCAATATTATTCTGCGCGTAAGCAGTAAAAACGGAAGCGAAACAGTCGTCTTCTTCCCCTTGCCACGTGCCGATATTGCGGCGGCTTTTAATACCGTCAAGCACTCCGGGCAAGATAGGATAATCACCGCGGGCGGGTGCCGCACAAATTTTAGCGCCCTTTTCAAGATAAACCGTTATCCCGCTTTTCATAAATACGGGTTTTACGGAATACGTACCCGCGGGCACCGTTAAAATCGAATTTTCGGGCAAACAATTCATTGCCGCATTGAACGCGCCCGTATCGTCGTGAATACCGTCGCCCAACGCCCCGAATTTTTCAATGCTTATTTCAAGGTCGGCTTGCGTCGTTCTGAACTTTACGCTTTCACCGTTAACCTTACACACGTAATCGGTGTTGGGAGCAAGCCCGAAAACGGAGAAAACGTTGCGGTTCTCTTGCCGAACGAGTTTATCGTTAAGCTCTATTAAAAAGTTATTTCCGCTGAAATACGGCGACAAATTGCCGTCAAGTTCAAACGTTGCGCTTTTGGGTGTTAATGTAAGAATTTTCATAAGTTACACCAATAATTGAAT
>CAMWQS010000015.1 GCA_947176485.1 uncultured Clostridia bacterium
TATTAAAATAAAAAATTGCGGGTGCGGGGAATTCCCCGCACCCGCTTTAATTGGTTTTTTAACCTTGATAACGGTTAAGATTGGCGCGAATAGCTTCTATAAGTCTTTTTTCTGCCGCTACCTTTGCGTCCTTGGCAACTTTGGTGCATACGGACGTGCCGTAAAGCTTTGACAAATCGTCAACGAGATTCTTGAGGTGTACGGTATCAAGAATGTTGGTTGAACCGCAGAGTTCTTCTGCCGTGGGTTCTTTTGCGACGGGTTCCGTGGTGGGGGTGTTTTTATCCATAAATAAATTCTCCTTTTATCTTTGCACCTTAGCCAAGTGCTTTATTCTAAGATATGCAGCCGAAAATTTATTTACCACAGCGTTTTTTAATTTGCACGGCGTTTTATAAATCTTGTAAGTTGACAAACGGATAGCGTTTTGGTAACATTTCATTTGCGCATATGATACTATCACTGATTATTTGCGGTATAACTTGTATCTTGATGATATTAAGCATACTGTTTTTCCCTAAAATTAAATTGGGTAAAATTTCGATTGACACCTATTGGATAATAACGCTGGTCGGCGCAATAATACTGCTGGCTTGCGGTAAGGCGGATATCGTTACGGTGGGGAAAGCCCTTATTTCCGATACGGCTATAAACCCCGTAAAAATACTGGTACTGTTTTTATCGATGACGGTGCTGTCCATTTTCCTTGACGAGCTGGGCTTCTTCCGCTACCTTGCAAGCGTTGCCCTGAAAAAAGCCAAAACGGGACAGACGAAGCTGTTTTTGTACCTGTACTTGACCGTTTCGGTACTGACCGTGTTTACCTCAAACGACGTAATAATTCTGTCGTTCACGCCGTTTATTTGCTATTTTGCGAAGAACGCGAAGATAAACCCCACCCCCTACCTTGCCGCAGAGTTCGTTGCCGCAAACACTTGGAGTATGGCACTTATTATAGGCAACCCCACGAATATTTATCTTGCGACTGCGTGCGGAATAGACTTCCTCAGCTATTTAAAAATAAGCATAGTTCCGACGGTTTTGTCGGGGGCGGTCGCCTTCCTTGCTTTGTACCTTTTATTCCGTAAAAAGCTTGCCACCCCCATTGAGGGCGAGGCGGAAACGGTAGTTATAAAAGACAAGCTTTTGCTTTGGGTCGGAATAGTTCATCTTGCCGTTTGTACCGTGCTGCTTGCAATAGGCTCTTATATCAATATCGAAATGTGGCTCGTGTCCATTTGCGCGGTAGGCAGTTTGTTTATAATTTCGGGCATAATCGCTATCGTAAGGCGGGAAAAGCCCTCGGCTTTATTAGGTTGCTTGAAGCGGGCGCCATACCCGCTGATACCCTTCGTGCTGTCGATGTTCGTGCTTATCGTAGTTTTGAACGAGCAAGGCGCAACCTACGCAATTGGCGAACTTTTCGGCGACAGCCTTCCTATTTTGAAATACGGCATGTCTTCCTTCCTTGCGTCTAATTTAATTAACAATATTCCTATGAGCGTACTGTTCTCGTCAATAATAGAGTCGACGGGCGGCGCGGATATAGCGGCGGTGTTTGCGACGATAATCGGCTCCAACTTAGGCGCGTTGTTTACCCCTATAGGCGCGCTTGCGGGAATTATGTGGAGCAACATTTTAAACAAGCACGGCGTTAAATTCGGATACTTAGATTTCTTGAAGATAGGCGTTACGGTTGCGATACCGACGCTTGCCACCGCGCTCGGCTCGCTGTGGCTGATGCTTACGGTTATATAAAAAACGGCGGAAATTTCCGCCGTTTTTTATTTTGATTTTATTCGCTTACGCGCACTAAAGTATAGTTGTTTTCGTTCACGTCGTTAAGCACGAGGTTACCTTCCGCGTCTATCGTCAAATCGATGCCAAGCTTGTTTCCGTTGTCGCCGACGAGGAAAATTTCCATACTCGAAGCGTTGATGCTTAAATCGTAAGTCTGGCTTATTGCATCACCTTCCACGGGGGTTTTTACTACCTCAACCGTTCCGGTAACTGCTTCCGTATCCGTCAAAGTGAAGGTCAGCTCGTATACGTTTCCGACCGTATCGGTTACCGAGTATTTACCGCTTAAAAGCTCCGCGTAATCGGGTGCTTCGCTTACTGTGAAGGTGAAGTCGCAGTACGCGTCTTTGTTCGGTTCGGAAACGACTCTGACGGAATAAACACCCGCTGCGCTTGCAGTGAACTTGAAGCAAGAGGTGCCGCCTACTTCCACCGTTTCAATAGAAGCGGTAGTCGAGTTTGCGGAAGTTATCGACGCGGTCTGCTTATCGTTCAGGCCCATGCTTACGTTGCCGTAGAAATATACCGCGCCGTTGAGTGCAACCGTCTTTTCGCTACCGCTGTAGAAGTTGCCCGAAGATTCGTTGCGGATAAACGGTTCAAGCTCCGTGGGGGCTTCGCCCGTAACCTCGAAGGTAATGCTCCTTTCAATATTGTCTGTTTTGATTAACAGTTTCCAAGTGCCGCCGCCTTTAAGGGTTACGAAAATAGTGTTGTCCGTTCTGTACGCGCCGAAGCCTTTGCTGGGTCCGAAGTCCAAAGCCACCGCGCTGTCCTCGTAATCGAAGCGATTGCCCTCGAAGCTGAACATCATTCTGTCCAAAGTGAAGTTAGCGGTTGAGGGTTGAATATTTGCGATTTGAATTTGAAGCTTGGGGCTATCCATACTGCACTGTATGGTTGCGTCGGGTGCGTCCAAGGTTGCGCCTTTATATTTCAAGTCGAAGGAGGAAATGCTGAACTGGGTTTTTGAATAAGGGTTCGTTTTCGTCCTTTCCCCCGCCTGCTGTTGGGCTACTACGTGCACCGCCCTCGAATACACCGTACCGGGAATAGTTTTGCCGTCCTCGTCGGTTTCGAAAGTATGCGTGAAGTGCGTATGCTGGTTGTTTTCCCAATACTTTTGAGTATATTCAGCACGCTGTACGTTGTACTTTTCACCCAAAGTGAACGTTACGGTCGTTTCGTAATAGTCGGGTACGCTTGCGTAGTTAACGAGCCCCGAGAAGGTAAAGCTATAAGTTCTGTTTGCCTCGTCTGCGGTTTCCACAAGGTCGTCGTTGGTGCATACTAACGCAGCCTTGTAAAGCTCTTTAATGGTGTTTTCAATGCCGTAAACGTTCAAAAAACTGTACCATATCGTGTTTTTGGGTCCGTCCATCATATCCGACGTTAAAGTCGGGTTGGGCATTGAGGTTCCGTTTTCTAATCTTGCGCAGAAAATCTCGTCGTCGACCATACTGAAATGGTTTTCGTTAACAGCGTTTTCCGTAATGTGACGGTCGTCTTCTCCGTTTTCACCGGGGATAAAAATTTCCTTTTCAAAGGTTTCTTTGACGTAGGTGTAATTATCGCCGTACGTGTACGTGTAAGCAGCGTCGTCAACGTACGCTTTGCCTTGCAACGAAAGCTCGCCCGTCTGCGTGCCCGAAGCAACTTCTTTACTGAAAATTTTGCCGATATTGACTGCGCTTTGTACGGTTGAAATACTTATACCGTCTACTTTTACAGAGTAGCTTGCTTTTACGGCACCTTGCGAAACCGTTATCGTATAGTTTCCAAGCTCCATAAACGCGTCGTCAATAACGGTACCGTTTTGCGACTTGATTTCAACGTCAAAGTTTTTAAGGCTGTTATAGCGGAAGCTTACGAGCCTGCCTTGGTTCGTTTCGTAAGTGGCAATTACGATAAGCCCTTCGAAGGAAACGGCTTCGCCAAGGCTGTACTGCGTTTTAGCCCCCGTGGTATCAAGTTCTATCTTTCTTAATACGTTATCGGATGCGCTGACGTAAATGGAATAAACTTCCTTCTTCCCGCCGTAGCTTACGGTTATCTGATACTCGTCCGAAACGTCCATATTGAAGCCTGCTTCTTTTTTAAGCTCAACCTTGTCGGTTACGTCTTCTTTGCTTCCGTCAGAGTAAACAGCGTAAATTACGCCGTCGCCCAAAGTGAACTCGTCGCCGACGGTGAAGTCGGTTTTTACGTTCTCTAAAACGAGCTCGGTCACCTTTGCCTCTTGTTGACAAGCGGCAAGCCCGATTGCCATACACGCGGCAGCCGCAATTGAAAGTATTACGATAAAAATATTTCTTAACGCTATTTTCATTTTTACCTCGGTTATTTAATTCGTTTTAAGCGGGTAAATATACTCCGCACGCAAACAGCCACAGCGCGTCCTGTTTTGCGGTATAGCCCAGTCCTTCGGGCGTGCCGTCGAGGGGACATACGCTATCGGTATAAAGCGACTGTCTTTCCGCGAACGTCATCAAGAACTCTTTAAGCTCTTTGGTAACGTAGCACATACCCTCTCTGTTCGCCTTATCGTAATAGTCCACCCTTACGAACGACGTATAGTCCATTACGACGTATTTTTGCTCCGACTCTAACCATACGTTGTAAAGCTTAAGGTAGTTGCTTCCGCCGCCGAGTCCCGCCGCGTTTGCATTGTAAAGTGTGGTTATCGTATAGGACGGCAAGTGCGCAGTCAACGCGCAGCACAAGATGGGTCCGAAGTTTTTGCCGTACTTGAGATGGTTGTCGCCGTACAATTCCTCACTGTAATAGTGATAGAAGCCCGTATTGTCGTTGTACCTTATAACGCTTGCGTCAAAGTTCTTGAACAAAGGGTCGTCGGGGTCTTTTATACCCGAAGCCGACAGCTCGTTTGCGTAAACGAACTGCTGCCCCGCCTTCTTCTCTGCGGCAACCTGCTTTGCTTCGGTTGCTCTTATAACTCTTACGTCGGTATCCGCGCTTTGGTAAGGACCTTCGTAGGTTATTGCAAAGTCGATTTTAACGGGATATACGCCCGACTTGGTTTCGGCACCTATTGCAAAGGTGAAGGTGTTGCCGACTTCGGTCCTGTCTACGCTGTATTGATGACGGAAATTCTTCGTATATCCGCCCTCTAAGGAGAAGCCGCCGCCGTCAAGACGCCTGTCAAACCATTTAAAGGCTATGGTTCCGTTGAAAATATTGATATAAGGGTTAACTTCGTTCTCGTAAGCGTTTACCCAAGAAACTACCGAGTAAACGCCTGCCGCTTCGGGCGTGTATTCGTAATATCTGACCGCCGAAGCACTGGTAACGTTTACCCTGTAAGTGCCGTCGTACCTGACCTTGTAGCAGTCCCATATTCCGGTGCCGCCGCCCGACTCGTGCGAGCGTATTTTAGTAAGCAAAATCGAAACGTTGTGGTCGTCCGAGGTTGCCGTATACGCACTGGGGTTATAGGTGAATTCGCTGGGAAGCCCTTCGAGATAGATTGCGTAATCGCCGTCAAGCTCGCCCGCGTCAGCCTTGCCGTCCTCTCCGAGGAGAACCCTGTGCGCGCTGTAATCGTTTTTCCAAACTACCGTAATTTCCTCGTCGCCGGGGATATAGGGCTGAGTGCCGTTATACAGGGTAACCGTGTAATTCGGATTTTGCGGCGTGGGCGTCGGGTCGTCCGGGTCAATGGGGTCGCCGGGGTTGGGTTTTACGGGGACGTTGGGGTCAACCGTGGGCTTTGTAGGCTTGCTGTTTTCAATATAGCTGCCGAAGCCGCAACCCGAAAAAAGCATAACGGAACTGAGGAAAGCCGTAATAAATATTATAAATTTCTTCTTCATTTACGCCTCCTTCCAAGTCCCGAGAAGAACGATGTTATATCCTTCCACCTGAGCTGCCTTACGATAATATCCGCAACGAACGCTACGGCAGCAACTATCATAAGCGGCACGGTAAACCTGAACGTATAAGAAGTATATGCAGATGCGTTATTTTCAAGCGCCTTAGTTTCGTCAAGCTCCAAAATTTTGCCGTTTTCGGTCAGCAGCCTATACATATACGATTTGCTGTAATTCGTAAAGCTGTCGTATTCCGCGTAGTAAGATACCGAAAAGTCTACTTCCGTAGTATATTTTAAATCGTTGTAAGAATAGTTAATTGAAACGCTATACCTACCGGGAGCGTCCGTAGAGAAGGTTGCAAAATAAGTACTGGAATCGTACGCCAAATCCTTGGTGGTAGTCATTCCGTTTGCATCCGTTACGGTTGCGGTGAACGACGCACTGTTCTGAAGGGTGCTTGAAGTACCGACGTAAACAGTCGTTGAGTTTCCGCTTCCCTCTACTTCTACTATGAACGGGGTGTCTATCCTCTCGGAAGGCAGAGTTGCCTTGGGTATGTTGGAAAGGAACTGCTCGCCGCCCGTGCCGGGAATCCAATCGTAAGTCCAGTTGGACGAAATATCCGAAAGGAAGGAAACGACTTTTCCGTTGCCGCCTCCGCTCCAATAAGCGTAAATGGGCACGTCGAACGAGGTAACTCCCTTATCTCTATAATATTTTGCGGTAAGCACTGCTTGCGCCGTACTCTTTACCGAGTTGTACCAGAAGCCGCCTATCGCGCCTATACTTTCAACGCCTTGAGCCACTTCTTCGCCCGGACGGCGGATACTTACTTCGTACCTTTCGCCCGAAATTTCGATTTGACTCGTGTTGTCGGCTACTTCGTCAAGCTTAACGTTAATTTCGTCTTCGTTTGCAATGCTTTGGTAAAACGCTTTGTTGTTTGCAAACTTGTTTTTGACGAGACTATCCAAAAGAGCGTTGCCGTCGTCCTTGGGATAGATACCTATTGCGGAAACGGTGATATTTTCTTTCGACATATCCTCCGCCCATTTCATAGCGGCGGGGTTGTCGTCCGTGGGGTTCATACCGTCCGAAATAATTATTACTTGCTTGTGGTGGAATTGGGCGGGCATCACCTCGTAGGCGTATTTAAGCGCCGCGCCTAAATTGGTGCCGTTCTCCGCCTCTTGCCTTTCAATCGTGTCGATAATTGCCGAGGGCGAGGTCAGATAAGTGGGCGGTAACAGCTCGGTTACTCCGCCGGAGAAACCTATAACGGTTACCATATCCGTCGGATTGAAAACCTCTAAAAGCTTGATTGCCGCACGCTTTGCCACGTTGAAACGCCCTTCGAAGTTCATACTCTTGGAGATATCGAATACGAGCGTGATAAGACGGGTGTCTTGGTCGGGGTTGCCGATAGTTACGGGAAGTAAATCGGCAAGCTTCCTAAGCGCTTGGTTATTAAGGCTATTGTCACCCGTATCCTCTTGTACGAAGGTGTTGCCGAAGGTAGTAAGCGTTTTGCCGTACTCGTCAACGAGCGTTGCAAGGCTTGAAGTGAACATGGTTGCAGACCTTGCCGTACGCACGTCGAAATTGCACAATACGATTTCGTCGTAAACGCACATTTCTTCCACGGAAAGGGGAACGTCCGCTTTATTGGAAACGTAGGTTACGTCCTTCATGCCGTATATATCCCTGCCCGCAGAGCAGTCTGCCGCGCTTCCGCCGATGAACAGTACTTTGCGCTCGTCGGTAACCTTTTGCGTGAACATATACTTGTTGTTGAAAGACGAAGTATCTGCCTTGGGGTCAACCGTTTCAACCGTTACTTCGTAGTTGAAGGCGCCCGCCGCGTCGGTGTACAAGGGCAACGTAACCACGTTGAGCCCGTCGTATAGCCTCGGCGAACGCCTCGTAATGAAGGTGCCGTCCCTGTATAAGTTGACGTAGGCGTCAGTGTGCTCGGACTTTACGCCGTCGATTTCGCCGCAGTTGACGCGGACGAGGACGTTGACCTCCTCCGTCTTACCGACGTAGGTCGAACGCGAAGCCTCCACCCCGTCAAGCTGAACTTCGCTTACGGTTTCGTCAATATTGTCGTCAAGGAATACCGCGTCCACGTAAACGTCGTTATCCTGCAAGGCGTTTACGACCCTTATGATATTGTTTGAAGAAACGGTTTCAACGCCGTCGGTTATTACGATAATGCGCTTAATTACGTTATCGTCGAAAAGGTTGCCCGCATAGCGAAGTGCCGAAGCTATATCGGTTGCGCTTCTGTCTACCTTGCTTGCCGTAGCTACGCTGGGCACCTCGTCGCCGAGGTCGGCAATCATCTGATAGTTTCTGCCGAAGCATATGACGCCCATCTTCGAGTTTTTGGGCAGCTTTTTGGATATTTTTTCGATATTGTCTTGGACTTCGTCCAAGTTGTGCTCGGCAGAATAAGAGATATCCGCCAAGACGAACACGTTGGTTTCGGTAACTACCGTTTCGAAAGCCATTCCGCTTATTGCAAGCGTTATGCAGATGCAGATTACTACGTGCAGACACAGCGACGCGATATTGTGCGCGTTTGCGTTATCACGGCGCACCGTTATTGCAAACGGCACGATAACGACAGCCAAAAGCGGCAAGGCTATAAACAGCAGCCAGGGGTTATCGAAGTTGATATTGCTCATAACAATAAACCCCCCAGTCTGCCAAAAGCAGTATTGATATTATTATAAAGAAAGCCAAAAGCTTATCGTAGAAGCCGTCGGAATACTCGTATCCCCTTTCGCCCGAAAGGTTAACGGTACCGCCGCCTTCGGAGCGGCTTTCGGATTCGGGCACGCAAGAATACGCGTAAAGAACGGTTTCCTCGCTGCTGCTTTCAAGTTTTACGGAAATCGTGTAAGTACCCGTTTCCGCAAGGCTAACCTCGCAGACGGAGTTGCCGACCGTATCCAAAGTGGTGCTCTTGCCCGAAGGGCTGGTAACCACTATATTCTGACAGCCGGGAACGACGTTTACGTTTAAAACCTCGCCGCAGTTGAACACGGTGCCGTCAATGACGGACGGGAACGAATAATTCATGAGATTTCTTACGAGAATTAAGAAGTCATCCAAAAGTCCCAAATTGGACTTGCCTATTTCAAACGCAAATACGACCTCTCTGTCGTTATTTTCGTTAAGACCCGCGGCAATAAGGGAATCACCGCCGTTCTTCAAAACCGGAACGAAGCCACGGGGCAAGCCGTAGCGTGCGTACTCCCTTACCGCAACCTCACGCTTGACGAGGTCTTGCGTAAGCTGTTTTTCCTGTAAGGAAGAACCAGTGGTGTATTGCGGGACGAAGTAGCTGTTGGGGCCCTCTTTATCCTTGGGCGTCTGCATATTTCTGTAGGTTACGCCCGAGCCTTTACCGCTGCCGTCAACGGCGTTTATGAGCCATATAGCCGCGTTCTTGGGAAGCTCTGCGGGGGCGTAGCCGTTAAAGACGTACAGCCCGTAACCAGTACGGGGCGCTTCCTCGTACCCCTTCGGGGTAACCGCGTCTACTTCGGCTTTGCCCGCCCTTGCAATAGAGTTGCGAAGGTAACCGCCGTCGTCGGTGTTTTCAATTAAAAGGACCTTCCTGTCCTGCGATTTTGCCTCGTCGTATAAAACGACTTCGTTGTCCTCGGTGAGGGCGTCGCCGTCCGATATGCGAAGCTTTAAGGAGTTAAACTGCAAATCTGCGGCCTGCACCTCGAAATCGGTAGGCTCACCCGCCTTAACGCTGACGGAAGTCGTGGCAACCTTCTCCTCTGCGCCGCCGTTCGTGATAAGCATATCCACGGTAAGCGTTGCGTCGTTTTTGTAGGAAACCACTTTGCCCGTGCCGCAAAGTCCGTTTTCGTTGTAGTTATAGCCGTACTCGTACAAGGCGTAGTTGTTTTCGCCGCCCGAAACGTCGATAAGCTCCATATTCGTGTCGTACGCCTTATCGGTTACAAGGTAGAATATTGCGGAGTTGTTTGCCTCGAAATAGGTCTGCGCGAAGTGAATTGCAGAGGCGCAGTCCGCCGCGCTCCAGCCCGCACTGAGCGATTTTACGCTTGATTTTGCTTGTTCTTTACTTGAAATACCCTCGAAAGACACGTTCAAAGAATCGTTCACGAAAATGAGCGTGTAAGTGCTTCCGCCGAGGGAATCGTCGATTACGGAATTGATTTCCTTTTGCGCCCTTTCGAAACGCGTGGTGTTACCGCTTTGCATATTCATACTTGCCGAGCCGTCGAGGATAAAGTATATATCGTTTGCGGAATTGGGCACGGTGAACACGGGGTGAGCAATCAAAAGCGAAGCGCAAAGCACGACGAGTATTTGTAATATCAAAGACAGTATACCCGTAAGCTTAGATACGCGCTTTCTCCTATTTAGGAATTTTTCGCTCAGC
Source organism: uncultured Clostridia bacterium (assembly GCA_947176485.1). Lineage (GTDB taxonomy): Bacteria > Bacillota > Clostridia > Christensenellales > Borkfalkiaceae > Coproplasma. The sequence goes on from CAMWQS010000015.1 coordinate 10,066, forward strand.
TCCCAAAGGTAGGTTGAAGCCACCGTCTGTTCGGTGTACTTCGATTTGATTATATATATTAAAACGATGACGGGAATACCGAGCAAGCCCAGAAGCCCTAAGGGATAGTAAAAACTCATTTCAGTACCCCCAGCGCCGTAAACTGCTCAAAGAAGATTTCGTCAATGGGCTTATCGTCCTTGACGAGAACGTACTCCGCACCGCGGGCGTTGCAATAGCTTTGCAGCCTGTCTTGCACGTACTGCACTGCCTTGTGATACGCCTTGATTACGTCTTTGTTTATATTTTTGCGGTAGCTTTTAGACGAATTTTCACTGTCGAAGAAAACGTTTTTGCCGCGCACCTTCGGGTTGAGCTCCTCAGAGGTGAGCACTTGCACACACATTAAATCACGCTTTTTATCGGCGAGGTAGTCGATTGCGTTTTCGTAGTCGCTGTCGGTTAAGAAATCGGAAATTATTACCGAAAGTCCGTCGCCGTAGCCTACCTGCGTTGGCAGAATGCCGTCGCTTATAAAGCAGTTGCCTTTGAACTCGATATCGTTCAGCTTGGTAATTTCGGCAAAGTATCTCTCCCTTCCCGACAGTGAAGAAATTATTTCGAAAACCTCACTTTCGCGGATAACGAAGATGGATACTCTGTCAAGCTCGGTTACGGAAAGATACGCGAGCGTTGCCGCAATGCGCAAAGCCATTTCCGCCTTTTTGCCGTCGCCGAACGCCATAGACTGGCTTGCGTCGATATAAATTTTGGTGTGAAGCTGCCTTTCGTCCAAATAAAGCTTAAGATAAAGCGTTTCAAAGCGTGCGTAAGCGTTCCAGTCGATTTTGGTGATATCGTCGCCCGGAACGTAATTTCTGTAATCAACGAATTCGCAGGACGAACCGTACGTTCTGCTTTTGTGATTACCGCCGAATAAACCGGCTATATTGTTTTTAAGGACGGTTTGCAACGTTTCTATACGCTGCAAAAACGCCTCGTCAATTGCAATATTTTTCATCGTACGCTAATTTTGCGCCCTTGTCTTAATTAATTATTTACTATGCTGTCAACGTTAAGCTCAACAGACTGTGCTTCTTCGTCCGTTTTAGCCTTTTTGTCTTTCTTGTCTTTTTTGAATTTGAATTTCTTTTCTTTTTTATCTTCTGCCGCATCGGTATTTTCGGGTGCGGCGGGCGCATCTTCCGCAACGGGCGCAACGGGCTTATCGCCGTCAAGCTTGCCCGTGCCCTTATCCTTGCTGTTTTCGATTAAAAGCTTGGTAATGACGTCGTCTACCGTAAGCTTTTCGTTGATAGCGGCGTAATTGATTTTCATTCTGTGGCGAAGTACGGGATATGCAAGCGCCTCGATATCCTCGTAAGCGACGTTGTATCTTCCCTCGATAAGTGCGCGCACCTTTGCCGCGGTGATAAGCGCCTGACCAGCACGGGGCGAGCAACCGTATTTGATATACTTTTTAGCCGTGTCGCCGCTGTCGTCAAGCTCGGGGTGGGTGCGTGCAACGAGCCGCATTGCATAGTACAAAACGTCGGGAAGAACGGGTACCGATTTAGCCAATTCACGCATAGCGAGAATGGTTTCGCCGTCTACGACGGCGTTTGCCGTTTCTTCCATGGTAACTTGGGTCATATTTACTATGTCCGCAAGCTCCTTTACGGAAGGGAAGCCGACGAGAAGCTTGAACATAAACCTGTCCATTTGCGCCTCGGGCAAGGGGTAAGTACCGTCTTGCTCGATAGGGTTCTGCGTTGCAAGAACGAAGAACGGCTCGGCAATGGCGTAGGTCTTGTTTGCTACGGTTACCCTATGCTCCTGCATGACTTCGAGCATAGCCGACTGCGTTTTGGGGGTTGCACGGTTGATTTCGTCCGCAAGCACGAGGTTTGCGAATATGGGTCCCTTTTGGAACACGGTGTTCATTTTACCCGACGCATCCTTCTCGATTACGTTGGTACCGGTTACGTCCGAAGGCATTAAGTCGGGCGTGAACTGAATACGGGAAAAAGGAAGCTTCAACGCCTTGCCGAGCGTTCTTACGAGCCTCGTTTTGCCGACGCCGGGGACGCCTTCCAAAAGGACGTTGCCGCCCGCTATAATGGCGATTATAACGTTGTTGACTATATCGTCCTGTCCTACTAAGTCCTTTCTGATTTCCTCTTTGATTTTGGAAACCGAACGGCTGAAATTTTCTACTTGCGCTTTATTATCCATATTTAACCTCTTATTTGTCCTCATTTCCGCTTAAATCGCCGAAATACGTAACCATTATATATTCCCACTCTTGTTGAGAGATAGTTCCTTCTTTTAAAGCCTGTTGAACGCGCTGGTAATACTCCGCACGCGATTCGCCGCATATAGTTTCGCCACTTTGATAGTTGCCGTCTTTATCCTTAGAGTTGGCTTTATCGGGGTCGAAGAACGGCATTTGATTCACGTTAGTGGTGCCGGGTCCCACGCCGGGCTTGCCGGGCGTCTGGGTGCCGGGGTTTTCAGGGTCGGTACCGGGGTTTTCAGGGTCGTCCGGGTCGACGGGCTGATTAATTGAGAAAATTTCGCAAAGCTTTGCAATTACGTAAGCTTCTTCCTCTTTGTTCAACTCGTTCTGTTCGTCGGAAATTCCCTTATCCGCCGCGTCCTTGACGGTGTTTCTAATCTCGTTTATGGTGTTCTGCACGAACGCCGGAAGGGTGCTTTGCGATACGCCGTTCAATAAAACGGTTTTTAAACCCTCCAAATGGCTTATCATACCCGATTTTGTAAAGCTATCTGCCTTTTTGGACTCCTTGACGTGGTTTATAAGCTCGTCAAGTGCCGACCACTCCCAGTCCGTGATGGGACGCGGGGGGTCAACGGGCGGTTGTTCTTCCTGTGCGGCGAGCACGGGGGGCACGGTCGTAGCAACTACGGGCACCACCACTATGCACGAAACGGATATACAGCAGCACAAAACGGATAAAATAATATTCTTAAAAGCGAGCGATTTTAAGGGAATTACGCCCAAAACCGCGCTCGTGTCCGCTTTTTGCATATCGAACATTGCGCCGCTTTGACCGCCGTAGGTTAACGCGGTTTGCACGCGCTCGTTCAAGTTGAGCTCGCTGTCAAGCCGCTTGGCGATTTTTTTGTCGTCGGTGCGAAGGAACAGGAAAGCTATTCCCCCACCGACGGCAGCGCCGCCGAGGAATATCAAAATATAGAGCAGCCACAAAAGGTCAATTCCGTAAAGTCTGCACGGCAAAAGGACGGCAAGCACCGTCAAAAAGCCGACTGCTACTCCCGCGGAAATGCACTTTATCAGTATGTGTAGCCATACTCTTTTTTTGAATTTTAAGAAATTTTCGTCCATTAGATACTTTATTATTAATTGTTTTTAAAAACTGCTATGGCTATTCCGAAATTTTTCGGAATAGCCTGCAATTTTGTATTAGATTTTTTGCGGTTGTGAACGGTTACGCCTTTTTGTTAAGGGTACCGCTGCCGTAGGACGCTTCGGTGAAATTCAACGAACCGTCTGCGTTAACCGTAAACGTGAAGGACGATGCCAACCAACCCGAACCGTAATTTGCCGTATAGGAATCACCGTTTTTGGTTAAGGTAAGGTTGTTTTGAACATCCCTTTCACCGTTGCCGTCTACGAATACGACGGATGCTTCGGTGAATTCGTCGTTCAACGTGAGGGTAACGTTGTACCAACCGTCGTTTATGGTACCGGTGTATACAATGCCTTCCTCTACTACGGGAGGTGCCGGAGGTGCTTCTTTAACCAACGTATTATTTCCAAATCCGTTGGAATCGTTTACGGTAACGCTTCCGTCAGCGTTAAACGTAAGACCGCAAGTACGCTCACTACCATTGCTGTTATATTTGAATGAATACGTGCCGTCTTCAGCTTTCGTTGCGGTGATAGGGAAGTTATTACTTATGAACGAATACGTACCGGAACCGTCTGCATTTAAAACTAACGTTATAGGCAATCCGCCGGAAGTCTTATACGTGCCGACTTGGTCGTCAGTAAATACTGCCTTAGGCTTGTTAGAGGTTAACTCCGTACCGTTAATAGAAACGACTTCGTCTACAACCGTCAGGGTTATGGTAGAATTATCATCCGCAGTTAAGGTATAGGTATTACCGGACAATGCCGAAACGCGATACGTTTTATCGCCAATCGATACGGTTGCCGCGCCGATTAATACGTTATCTTCGCTATACTTCCAGTTGCCGTATGCAGCCGTAGGCAATGCAGCTACTATTTCTACGCTGTCGGTTACATAATCGGTGTAAACCCTGAGGATATCACCGGCTTGAACCGTAATAGCAGATACGCTGCTTACTTCGTTGCCGTTCAAGTACGCGCTGGTCCACCTCTCGCCGCAAGTTACGACGTAGTTGCCCGCCTGCGTAAACTTGAAGTAAGTTTCACCCTCGGAAACGGTGCCCGTGTACTTGCCGCTTGTTATATCGATTTCGTAAGGACAAGCCTCGCTACCTTGGTCAAGATATACCGTGAAGGTTACGCCCGCGCTTACTTCTACGTAAAGGTTGGTACCTGCATTTACGGTTGCGGTATAAGTACCGTTATCCTCGGTAACTTCAACGCTAACGCCGTTGCACTTTGCAGTGAATGCCGAGCTTGAAGTAAGAACGACGTCTTTACCTAACGAATCTGCAATTTTATAGGTGCCGCTTCCGCTTACCGTTACGCTTGCGGGAACTTTACCGTCTACGGGAGCACCTGCAACGAAATCGTCAAGGTCTGTTGCGCCAACGGTATAATCCGTTGTTACGGCTACTAATACGCCGTTGAAACCTGTTCCGCCGTCAATAACTATCATTACGGGGTCGGTACTTGATACGGTAAGAGCGTAATTGGGATTATTCGCGTCAATTATGGGGTTGCCATCGCCGTCCTTTACCCAACCGTAGTCAGCACTCATCCAATCGTCGTTCCAGCCGACTTGAATTCCGCCAACGGTATAAAGAAGCCTGTAAGTTCCGCCGAAATCCGAACTGTAAACCCTTACTAAATAATTTCCGGATTCGGAAGGAGTAAACTTAACGTAGAGCTTGGTGCCGGAGCTTAATACGTCAACCGTAACGGAGCCTGCGCCGTTAATTTCATGAGGGTTGCTTTCGTCAAGTCCCTTAGGAGCTTCGCCCAAGCTTACTGTAAACGAAGCGCTTTCAGGCAAGGTTTCGGCGATGCATTGTACGCAAACTACCGAACCTTCCGCAAGATAAACGGTTTCTTCACCGGTTATCAGTTTGCCGTTATAAGTTGCCGTAGGATATTGTTTATTAAGTCCGGTATAAACGGCTATGTTCTCATCGGTAACGTTAAAGTTATAGAAGCCAGCCGTTTTAACTTCAAAGTGATAGTAACTGATTACGCCTTCGTAACCGTAGTTCTTTTTGAAGTCAGCAAGAGGCATAGTTACGGTTGAATTTGCCGTAGTGGGTAAATCCTTATAATCGATAAAGTACTTTTTAAGCGTATCCAAAAGGTTTGCGCCCGCCCCGTCGTAAAGTTTTATAACCGAAGAGTTGCCCTCTCCTTCAAACACAAGCTTATACGAAGCATCGTCAATCGTGATGGTGTAAGTATCCGTATCCTTATCGTAGTCAGTTACGGTGAACGGAGTACGTCCTTCGCCCCAGAACTGGGAACCGTAATCAGACCAAACGCGGTAAGTATCGCCGTAATAGTCGTCGTTGCTTGCCAAAGGAATTGCGTTGGGCATAACGTCGCCCGTCCTTTCGTATACGTAAACGTGGCTGAAATCTTTGTTAAAGACGTTTATGCTTACTGCTACGCCGTCAACGAAGTTCGGGAAAATCATATACTGACCGTAAGTAAGTATACCGTATTGCCCGTCATAGTTAGCGTATTCCTGTACCTGGTCATAGCCGTTCTGAACGTATTTGCCGGTACCGTCGGAGTTTATCGTTATTTCGGAAATGCTGTCAGCCTTGCTATCGCCTACGGGAGTATAAACGCCCGCGAATTTGCTTGTAATAAGCTCTTCCTCAAGTTCGGGGAAGTAAAGGCAGATTTCGGTAAAGGTGCTTCCGCCCGTAGCAGTTGTACGGAAAGTACCGTCTGCCAAACTTTCCAACTTGAAATGCGTAATATATTCATCACCCCAACCAAAATCCTGCTCGAAAGTGATGGCGTTGACTGAACCGCCAACATAGCTGAAAGAATACGGTGTACCCATAAGGTTAATGGTTTTTTCGGCTCTGTTAAGCACGAAATGGGCACTGCCGCCGCTAGTATAAACGCCATCAAGCCAAGCGTTCGCCGGAAGCGGCTCGTCAACTACCTTATTTACGAGAACGTTGACTGTCGCATCTGCCGCAAGGGTTTCGGAGCAAGACAGTTTAATGGTTATGCTGTCGCCCGCACTAAGGTCGAAATACTTGGTTGACGCGGTTTGCCCGTTGCCGTACAATTCGCCGTTTTCGTCAAGGCTGGTCGTGAAATAGCATTTCTGATTGTTAACGCCCAAGCCGAGGTCGACCTGATACCTGCCGCCTTCCGTGGCGGTATATTTAAAGTAAACGTAACCCTTAGCCGTAAGCGACTGTGCGCCGTCGGCAAGGTCGTAAGCGTATTTAGCGCTTAAACCAGGGGTGGTGTTCTCCTCCCACTTTGCGTAAAGCACGGTATTGTCGCTTATTACGTCCACGTCAAAGTCGAACGCAGTGTTGCAATCTTCGTCCTTGTACCAACCGAGGAAGTTCCAACCGTCGGCTTCGGGGTCTGCGGGCTTAGATACCTTTGCGCCGTAGCTTACGTTCTGCGCGTCGGGCGCAGTGCCGTGGTCGCCCACGTTAAAGGTTACGACCTGCTTAATTTCCCAGTCGCAGACGTCGCATTTGCCGTCCTTGCCGTCCGCGTCGGTTGAGTTGTTTTTAACGTCAACGTGGTCCGCGGTTTCACCTTTTTTGTCACCGCACTCGCACTCTTCCCAGTGCCCTTCTGCGTTAGATTGCCATGTGTACGAATGCTCGTGAGAGACGGGGTCACAACCGGTAGCTGCTACCGCGCCGACTGCGGAAAACGAAAACGCCGCAAGCACAAGCACAAGCAATTTTTTGTTTTTCATAGCTTTCTCCTTATATATTAAAAAAATTTTTTTACAAT
>CAMWQS010000016.1 GCA_947176485.1 uncultured Clostridia bacterium
TACTGCTTGCCGTCGTCGGAATCGTAGATTTCCGCGTTCATTTCGATAAGGTCTACGATGCCGCGGAAGGTATCTTCCTTACCGATGGGAAGCTCGATGGGAACGGGATTGGCTTGAAGCCTTTCCTTCATCATATTTACTGCACGCTGGAAGTTTGCGCCGTTAATGTCCATTTTGTTGACGTATGCGATACGGGGTACCTTGTACTTGTCAGCCTGACGCCAAACGGTTTCGGACTGAGGCTCAACGCCGCCCTTTGCGCAGAAGGTTGCAACCGCGCCGTCGAGAACGCGGAGGGAGCGTTCAACTTCAACTGTGAAGTCAACGTGTCCCGGGGTGTCGATGATGTTGATACGGCACTCGTCCTTCTTGGTTGCGCCCGTTCTGGTCCAGTGGCAGGTGGTTGCAGCGGAGGTAATGGTGATACCTCTTTCCTGTTCCTGAACCATCCAGTCCATCGTTGCAGTACCGTCGTGCGTTTCACCTATTTTGTGGTTGATACCCGTATAATACAAAATACGTTCGGTAGTAGTGGTTTTACCTGCGTCGATGTGCGCCATTATACCGATGTTTCTGGTATGCAATAAGTCGTATTCTCTTGCCATAATTTACCTCTGATTAGAAACGGAAGTGAGCAAACGCCTTGTTTGCTTCTGCCATTCTGTGCGTGTCTTCCTTCTTCTTGACCGCGCCGCCGGCGTTGTTGTAAGCGTCGATAAGCTCTGCTGCGAGCTTTGCGCTCATTTCGCGCTCGCTACGCTTTCTGGTTGCGATAACCAGCCAGCGGATTGCAAGGGTCTGCCTTCTTTCGGGTCTGATTTCGATGGGAACTTGGTAGTTTGCACCACCCACACGCCTTGCCTTAACTTCGAGTACGGGCATGATGTTGTTCATAGCCTGCTCGAAAATTTCCATTGCGTCTTTGCCGAGTTTTTCACTCATGATATTGAAAGCGTCGTAAACGATGTTTTGTGCCGTTCCGCGCTTGCCGTCGTACATAATCTGGTTAACGAGCTTCGTTACAACCTTGGAATTGTACACGGGATCGGGTAATACGTCCCTCTTGGGAACGCCGCCTCTTCTGGGCATAATTTTATCCTCCTTTTTGATTTTTAAGGGTTTTTACCTTAAATAAGCTAATGCTTGCCGCTATGCGGTAGCAAACCTTCTCTGCGGGGTCGTCCCGCAAATACTGCCTACTTTTATCGCGGTACTAAGGGTGGAATATTCCTGATAACAAGTAGGAAAATTTTTTAAATCTTTTTTGTATGTATAAACCACAGAGATGCGGTGCAATGCTAGGCGCGGTGATTTTTTACGACGGGGAGTTTACTTGAAGTAAATGACCCTAGAAAAAATTGCCGCAACGACGCAGTGTGCCGTAGATTTGGGGTTTAAAGATTACTTCTTGGGTCTCTTCGCGCCGTAGCGTGAACGAGCTTGCATTCTCTTGGAAACGCCTGCCGTATCGAGCGCACCACGGATGATGTGATAACGAACGCCGGGCAAGTCCTTAACACGGCCGCCACGAATGAGGACGGACGAGTGCTCTTGCAAGTTGTGGCCTTCACCGGGAATGTAAACGGTACCTTCCTGTTTGTTGGTAAGGCGAACCCTTGCAATCTTTCTTATAGCGGAGTTAGGCTTCTTAGGGGTCGTGGTGGTAACCGAAAGGCATACGCCGCGCTTTTGAGGACAGTTGTCCAAAATGGGCGACTTCGATTTGTAGACCTGCTTTTCTCTGCCGTTTCTTATAAGCTGGTTGATTGTAGGCATCTTTTTACCTCCTTGTATTAATGAATATTTCACCTTATCCGCGTACCCTTAAAAGCGGAGAAAGGAAAAAAACTAGTTCACAAAAACTTCATTCTATTCTGCGAATAAAGTTTTTCGTGATTTTTGGAAACTAAGTTTCCCTTGGCGCAACTTTCAGGGCACACAAACATATAGTTGCGCCAATTCCCTTCCAGTGAGCCGAAAGCCTTCGCAAATTGAGTGCGCTAAGTAAAAAATGTGATTTTTACTTGCGCCGTAAATTATATAAATATTTATATATAATAATGAAAAGCTTCCGCAACGCTCAGCAGAGTTGTCCATACTAAGCGTGCGAAAGCAATTTTAACAAATATTTACTTAATTGTCAAATAATTTTCAGAAGATTTTTTAAGCGGCGTCAGTTAAGCGTTACACCGGCAAGGACTTTGTACTTTTCGGCGGCTATGCGGGTGAGGTCGCGGGTGTCGAGTATGCCCGAGAAGGCTTCGTCCGAAAGCTTTTTTGCCGTGAATATCGTTTCGACGGGGAAACGGAGATTTTTAATTTCGGATAACATTCTGCCGCTTTGGCGCGTGCCCATAAAGTCGCCGCCGCCGCGCATCTTCAAGTCGGCTTCGGCAATCTCGAAACCGTCCGCGCAGTTCTTTATGACGGAAAGCCGCTCACGTGCCTCCTCGGTATCGGTGCCCATTAAAAGGAAGCAATAGCTTTTTTTGTCGCCTCTGCCCACGCGCCCGCGGAGCTGGTGAAGCTGTGAAAGTCCAAAGCGTTCGGCGTTATATATAATCATCGTGGTCGCGTCGGGAACGTCCACACCCACCTCTATGACGGTGGTTGAAACGAGGCAGTCGTACTCCTTAGCCTTGAACGCGGACATTATCGCGTTCTTTTCCTTATCCTTCATTTTGCCGTGTAAAAGGGCAAAACGAACCGACGGCATTTTTGCGCGCAGGTCGTCGTAAAGCTCGGTTACAGACATAACCGTGCCCTCGTCGTCGCCCTCGATTTTGGGGCAGACGAAATAGGTTTGGTTACCGAGTGCCGCTTGCTCGGCAACGTAGCGGAGCATATCGTTGTATTTGCGCTCGGGGATAATTGAAGTGGAAATTTCTTGGCGGGAACGGGGCTTGTCCTTAATGGTGGTTACGTCGAGGTCGCCGTAAAAAATCAGCGAAAGCGTGCGTGGAATAGGCGTTGCGGACATAACGAGCACGTCGCACCCCTCGCCCTTTTCGACGAGCGAAGAACGCTGTGCAACGCCGAAGCGGTGCTGTTCGTCGCAGACAGCAAAGGCAAGGTTTTTGAAAACGACGTCGTCTTGAATGACGGCGTGAGTGCCGCAGACGATATTTATTTCACCGCTTGCAAGTCCCTTTTTAATTGCCTTTTTCTCGGCGGCGGGAGTTGAGCCGGTTAAGGTTTCGACATTATAGTCGGGAAAATACCTTTTTAAAAGCTCGGCGTTTTGGCGGGCTAACACCTCGGTAGGGGCAAGCATTGCAGCTTGAAAACCCGATTTGACCCCCATATATATGCCGGATAACGCAACCGCGGTCTTTCCGCTGCCGACGTCGCCTTGCAAAAGCATATTCATATTATGGGGAGAGTGAACGGCTTCGAAAACCTTTTCTACCGCCTCTTTCTGACCTGCTGTAAATTCGAAGGGGAAACGGGAAACGAAGTCTTGCAAATCGCTTTCGGTTACCGTATATCGGCGTATTCTTGCCTCCTCTCGCCCGCCTTTTATGACCTTGAACGCAGAAATTAAAAGAAAGTATTCTTCTAAGGCGATACGCGCCGAGCCCGCTTTTATATCATCTAATGTTTCGGGGCAGTGCACTTTGAAGTACGCCTCGGATAGGGGCATTAGATTGTACTTTTTTAGCAAAGGTGTCGGGATATGGCTTAAATACGGCACTTTTTTAAGGGCTTGACGGATAGCCGTTCTCACCACGCCTTGCGTTAACCCGCCCGATAAAGAATAGACGGGAACGAGCCCTTGAAGGTTGGAAATTTTGTCCGTGCGCTCAAACGACGGATTGGTCATCTGGCAGCCCATACCGTACCTGTTTTGAACTCTGCCGTAAAAGAGGTACTCCCCCACTTTAAGCTTTTGCGCGACGTAGGGCTGATTAAACCATATCGCGGTAAACATATGACCGCACTGCTGGCAGAGGGCTTTGACGAAGGGACGCTTAGCGTAAGGGTTGACTTCTACGTTTAAAACTTCGCACACGGTTAAAATAACGTCGTTGTGGTAGGCGTTTTTTAAAAGCGTGGCGTGGCGCAAGTCAAGATAGTCCCGCGGGAAATGACGGACTAATTCTTCAAGCGTGTACACGCCCATTTTATTGAAGTCTTTTTCACGTTTCTCGGAAACGTATTTTATAGAAGTGAGTTGCATAAGCGTTCCGCAAATTTTATTAAAGGGAAGACAGCCGTCTTCCCTTTGAAATTATCGTTAATTGCAATATATGTGGGGGTGTATTACTCTAATGACACCATATAATAGTATACCGGTTGACCGCCGAAATGGAAATCCACGTCGCAGTCAGGGTACTGCTCGGCAAGCTTTGCCGCAAGCTCTTGCGCGTCCTCTTCCTTTACGCCTTCGCCGTAGTACAAGGTTATCATACCGTGCTCGTCGTTCTTTAAAGATTTAACGAGCTTCAAGGTGGCGTCAACTACGTTGTCGCTTTTGGCAAGAATGCGCTTGTTGTCAAGACCGATAATGTCGCCCTCTTTGAGCTTGAAGCCGTTCATCGTGGTTTCGCGCACGGCGTAGGTTACTTGCCCCGACGCAACGTTGTCGATGGCGTGGGTCATATTGGTCTTGTTTTCGGGCACGGACGCTTCGGGGTTAAACGCAAGCGCAGCCGCAAAGCCTTGAGGGACGTTCTTCGTAGGGATAACGTGAATGGTGCGGTTGGTTACGAGCCCCTTTGCCTGCTCCGCCGCAAGAATGACGTTGGAGTTGTTGGGGAACACGAAGACGTTTGCCGCGTTGATTTTCTGGACCGCGTCCGCGATATCTTGTGCGGAAGGGTTCATAGTCTGTCCGCCCTCGATAACTCTGTCGCACATCAAGTCCTTGAAAATTTCTTCAAGACCTTTGCCGGCGCAGATAGAAAGCATACCCATTTCCTTCTTCTCGGATTCAAGCTTTGCTTTAAGTGCGCGGTTTTCTTCGAGCATATTTTCGATTTTTATTCTGTCAAGCTCGCCAAGCTCGAGCGCGTAAGTGAGCGCGACGCCCGGCGTATTGGTGTGTACGTGGACTTTGATAAGCTCTAAATCGCCGATACAGATGACGCTGTCGCCGATATTCATTAACTTTTCTTTAAGTCTGTCAATGTCGGCAAGGGTGGTCATCTGGTTTAAGTTGATTACGAAAAACTCGGTACAATAGGCAAATTCAATGTCGCCTAAATCGAGATTTATTATATCGGAATTGTCGCCGAAGACGTCGTCGTCGGACTTGCCGCCGTCAACGAAGTCACTGGGGATATCGTTGAGCTCGGCATCCTCGCCCGTAAGTGCGGACAAGAAGCCGCGCATTATGGTCATAAGCCCCATACCGCCCGAATCGACTACGCCGGCTTTCTTTAAGACGGGCATAAGCTCGGGAGTTTTTGCCAAAGCCTCGTCGCCGACTTCTATTAACGCGGTTAAAAAGGGAATAAAGTCCTTGTGCTTGCTTGCAAGCTTGGGGGCACTTTCCGCCATTAAACGGATAACCGTTAAAATCGTGCCTTCCTTTGGAATGGATACCGCGCCGTAAGCCACTTTTGAGCCCGCTTCCATTGCTTTTGCAAAGGTTTTGGTATCGAAAGCGTCCTTGGTTTCACGCACTACGGAGCAAATGCCACGGAAAATCTGTGAAGAAATAACGCCCGAATTTCCGCGTGCGCCGCGAAGTGCGCCCTTGGAAACCGTATCGCAAATTTCCTGAAAACGGTTGGAAGTACAAGCGTTCATTTCCTTAACCGCGGACTGCAGCGTAAGCGACATATTCGTGCCCGTGTCGCCGTCGGGAACGGGGAAGACGTTTCTTGCGTCTATTTCCGCCCTGTTTATTTCTAGATTTCTGGCACCGAAAGCCACCATTTTACGGAATTCGGTGCTGTTTACCGTTTTTGCCATAAATTAATACACCATTAGAATTTTTTCGTATATTTAGAGTAACAGAAATCCACACAAACAGGGTTTGCGCGGATTTTTATAATTTGACACCTATGACGTTGACGTTCACGGTGTCGACAATCATGCCCGTGAACTTTTCAACTTTGTATTTTACGCTCTCTTTTAATGACTCTGCAACGGCGTTTATAGATACGCCGTACTTGATAATTACGTTAACGTCGATAAAAATTCTGTCGCCCGAGGTTACGACCTTGATACCTCTGCCGTCGGGTTGCTTCTTCAAAAGCTCGGAAAGCGAGTCGGTAAGCTTGCGGGAGCTGGTATCGACGATGCCGTAGCATTCAAGCGCAGCGTTTTTAGCCACCTTTGCGATGGCTGAATCGGATATTGAAATTTTACCGAATACGTTGCTTGTGTTTACAGACATTTCTATCTCCCGAAAGCGGCGTTTTAGCGTGAGTTACGCTTTTGCCTTTTACTATTTTAAAACATTTGGACGCAATTTGCAAGTAATTATTGTAAATAATTGGTAAGTTAATGGTGGGTTGCGGGCTTTTTTAAGAAAAGGTTTTAAAATTATTTTGCAAAATAAACAAAAAAATAAAACTTACAACGCGTTTTTGATTGATTTTTTTTAAATTGCGTGATATATTTATTTAGCTGTTTTTGTAAAACGGCTTTATTTGTGAACTTTTTTACTAAAATATTATACCTATTCGGAGGTGTTTGATATGTCGAGAGTATGCACAGTCTGCGGAAAAGGTCAGACCACGGGCAACAACGTGAGCCACTCAAAAAGAAGAACGAGAAGAACGTTTAAAGCTAACGTTCAGAAAGTTTCGTACGTAAACAGCGGTAAGGTTGTTACGGGTTACGTTTGCACGAGATGCCTTAAAACCGTTGAAAGAGCGTAATTGGTACGCTACTTTTATCGTACTTTATTTGAATAAAGCAAAAGCAGTTGCGAAGATAACGCAACTGCTTTTTTCATGCAAATTAAATTAACCGCACACTTCCTTAAACACCCGCAAAAAGTTTTTGTATGCAAACTTTTCAACCGTCGCGTACGGGATACCGCCATCTAAAAGATAATTTAAAAGTGCGGGGACGTAGGTGCAGTCTGGAATTTCGGGGTTGACGGGAATGCCGTCGAAGTCCGAACCGATGGCAACGACGTCCTCACCGCCCGTATTTATTAAGTGGCGGATATTTTTTAGCACGCTACCGAAAGCGGGCGTGCCAAGAAAGTCCTTACAAAAATTTACGCCTATTACGCCGCCGCAGTCGGCGATTTTTTTTATGAGTTCGTCCGAGAGGTTGCGGCAGACGTTGAGAACGCCCTGCGCGTTGGAATGGCTTGCGACGATAGGCGTTTTTCTGCCGCTTAATATATCGCGGGCGCCGCCGTCAGAAAGGTGGGAAATATCGATTATTATTTTATTACAGTCAAGGCGTTCGACCGCTTGCTTGCCGAGGGCGGTCAGCCCTTCGTCAACCCGATTTTCAAACTGGGGTAAACCGTCTTTAAAAACGAGGTTGGGACTTGCAAATAGGTTCTTGTTGTTCCAGACGAGGGACGCCATTTTTACGCCTTCAAGTTTAAGGCGGTCTATCTTATCAAGGTCTGAACCGATAAAGCCGAGGTTTTCAACCGTTAGAATTACGCCGACTTTACCCTCCTTTTCGCACCGTAAAATATCGCTATAACTTTCAATTGGTGCCGCAATATGCCTTAGTTTCGGCATATTTTGCTTGTAGTAGGCTAAATATTTTTCAAAGTCAAAAGCGGCGCTTTCGCCCTCGGTAAAAATAGCGAAACACTGCGCCGCACAATTAGCCTTTTTAAGCTTTGTTAAGTTAGTTTGTCCATCGTACCCGACAAGCTCAAAGCCACGGTCGGCGCAAGCCGTAAGCGTGTCGGTGTGCATATCCGTATAAATCATTTTCTGAAAAACAGCCTTAAAATTTTTCTTATCGCCTTGGGCGGTTTAATGCATATTACGGTCATACTTCCCCCTTTAAAAAATTGGTTGTTTTATTATATGCTTCGAGGAAAGGAATTTGTGTATTCAGCGTTTTAAATTTGCAATGGCTTTGGCGGGATTTACGGCGTTGAATACGGCGGAACCCGCAACCAAAACGTTTGCGCCCGCTTCTATAATTGCCTGCGCGTTTTCTTCGGTAACGCCGCCGTCAATTTCGATATCCATATCGGGGCGACCGATTTCGATAGCGTATTCACGCGCTTTTTTGACCTTTTCAAGCACTTCAGGAATAAACTGCTGACCGCCGTAGCCGGGATAAACCGACATTAACAGCACCATATCGCACAGCGGGAACACGGAAAAAATGCTTTCTACGGGAACGTCGGGGTTAACCACCGCGCCGCATTTTACGCCGTATGACTTAATTAGGCGCAAGGTTTCTTCCAAATAGGTATCCGAAATCTTTTTGCAAGCCTCGTAGTGTACCGTGATTATATCGGCGCCCGCCTCTGCAAAGAATTTTATTTGGGTTTGTGGGTGCTCTATCATAAGGTGCGCGTCTAAAGGGAGCTTTGTGAAGGGGCGGATATTTTTGAGCATTTGCGCACCGAAGGTTATCGGCTCTACAAAGCTGCCGTCCATGACGTCACAGTGAATTAAGTCAGCACCGCACTTTTCTAATTTTTTTACGGTTTCACCCATATCGGAGAAGTCCGCCGAAAGTATTGAAGGGGCGATTTTGATTTGCATAAAGAAATCTCCTATTCGTTTTTTAAATAGCTTGCGCGGAGTTGCCCGCACGCGCCGCCGATGTCTACGCCGATTTGCCGGCGAAGCGTTGCCGAAAGCCCGCCCTTTTCCAAAAGGCCTAAAAACCTGTACGCCTCTTTTTCGGTGATGGTTTTTAAGTCCCTTTCCTTTACTTCGTTAAGACGGATAAGGTTGACGTGGCAAGGCTTGCCTTTTAAAAGTTTTATAAGCCCCTCGGCGTGCTCCTCGTCACAGTTTTCACCGCTTATTAAAGAGTACTCGAAGATGTATCTTCTGCCCGTCTTTTCAAAGTAATATTCGCAAGCCTTAAGCATCTCTGAAATGGTGTATTTTTTCGCAACGGGCATAGTCCTTGCACGGCCTTCGTCAGTGGTTTGGTGCAGGGATATGGTCAAGTTAACGGGAATTTGCTCGTCCGCAAGGGCGTAAATTTTGGGAACCAAACCGCAGGTTGAAAGAGAGTTATTTCTCGCCGATATATTGATGCCGCAAGGCGCGGAAACGTTCCTTAAAAAAGCAATGACGTTATCGTAATTGTCGAGAGGTTCGCCGCTGCCCATAAGCACGATATTTGTAACCTCGCGCTTTGATAAGTTGCCGCCGTGAAGGGCGTTGACGGTGAGGACTTGCGAAAGAATTTCGCCCGAGGTCAAATTGCGAACGAGCCCGCCGAGTGTGCTTGCGCAGAACTTGCAGCCCATGCGGCAACCGACTTGAGTGGAAACGCACTGCGTGTTGCCGTATTTGTACTTCATAAGCACGCCCTCGATAATATTGCCGTCGGCAAGCGCAAAAAGGTATTTTTCGGTGCCGTCGGACGATGTAAGGGTCTGAATGATTTTAACCGCCTCGTCCTCGTACTCCGCCAAAAGCTTTTCACGCAAGGGCGCGGGGATATTGATTTGGGAAATTCTTTTGCCTTGCATAAGCCCCGTGTAAAGCTGCTTGGCACGGAAAGGCTTTTCGCCCAAAGAGGATATTAAGTTTTCAAGTTCCGAAAAACTTAAATCTTGTAAGATTTTTTTCATTTTATAAAATCGCAAAGTGTATTAAAAATTTCTACCATAGCTGCTGCAGAAGGCAAATGACCGGAGTTTTTGACTACTTTAACCGCCACGTTGGAATTGCCGCAGTTACGCGCTGCCTCCAAAGCGATTTTTGTTGACGCCATAATATCGGTATCGCCTTGCAAAATAAGGTATTTTATCTTAAGTTGGGCTAAAAGAGGGCTTAAATCGGTGTTTAAATGCTCTTTTAATAAAGATTGATTGCCTTGGTAACCGTTTTTCACCACCGCTTTAAAGTCTTTAAAAGAGTAATCGGGGCTAGTCAAAAGCCCTTTTACGATTTTTCCGATAGGCGCGGGCTTTGCGGTTTTGTTATTGTAGGCGTCCGTGTACTTCCTCAGCAATTTGTGCATTGCTTGAACGTTCTTTTCAAGAACTTCGTATTCACAATCAGTGCCGGTTTCAATAATGGACTTTACCGTCTTTCTGACTTTGTCCGGCGCGGCAGAAAATGCGTCCTCCACTTCCTTATTGAAAAAAAGGTTTTTAAAAATCTGACCGTAAACGAACGCACCGTCAAGCTTTTCGGGAATACGCAACGCGCTTTCAAGTGCAAGAATGCTGCCCCAGCTTACGCCGAACAAGTAAAGTTTATTTTGGGGAAACTTGCCCTTCAAATAATTTACGAGGTCGCAAGTCATATCGACGAAGTTTGAAATTTCGAAGCTATCGTCGATTTTAAAGTTGTTTATTCCGCAACCGAGTTGGTCCCAATAGACCATTATAGCGTTGCTTGTCCATTCGGGGAAAAGCCCGCGGCAGCCTACCGAAAACGGAACGGGCGAGCCGGGTCCGCCGTGCAGGCAAACAACGACAGGCAAATTTTTTGTTTTGCCCTCAACCAAAATTTTTTGCTTGTAACCGCCGAGGTCGAGTTCAATAAGCTCGGATACCTCGCAGCTTTTTATATACCTTTTGCGTTTATTCATGATTGTTTCTTTTTAAATGAGGTTAAATAAAAGCCCGCGCCCAAAGAGATATGCGGAAGGAATTGCAAGCCGTACTTCGTTTCTTTGTGTTCGAGGGGCGAAAGTGGCTTATTTAAGGCATATTCGGGGTGCAACCGTAAAAAATTGCAAACTATGCTGTCGTTTTCTTCGGGTAAAACCGAGCAAGTCGAATAGAATAAAAGTCCGCCGTTTTTGACGTAGCGGGAGCAATTTTCCAAAATTGCAAGCTGGGTTTTGGTTAAACTTTCGATATCGCCTTCCCTACGGAAAAGCTTGATATCGGGGTTTTCGTTGATGACGCCCGTACCCGAACAGGGAACGTCGCAAAGCACGGTATCGAACTTGTTTTCAAAGTCGGGGTTGAAAACGGTACTGTCGGCTTGAACTGCCGTAAGATTAGTTACACCCATTCTTTGGGCGTAGGCGTTGATAAGCTCTACGCGGTGAGGGTGAAGCTCGGTTGAAGTAACCGTTTTACACTTTTTTGAAAGTAAGACGGACTTGCCGCCGGGAGCAGCGCAAGCGTCCAAAAGGCTTCCGCAAGCGGGAATTGCCGCGCAAATTGCTATAGAACCCACCGACTGGAAGGTATAATCACCCGCAAAGAAGCCGTCGTCACGCACGAAGTTATTGAAAATATGCGCACCGTTGAACGGGGTTCCCATATGGGGATTTTGCAAATAGGTTTCTGCGTTCCGTTCAAACCGAACGCATAAACCGAGGCTTGGCGCATTGAGAATTTGAGCGGCTTCCGACTTGTAGCTGCGCCTCAGCTTTTTAACGAGCCATAAAGGGGCACTGCACTCCACCGCCATTCTCTCGTCGGCTTTTTCGGGCAAGGGCGGTATTTTATAGGTTCTTAAAAACGCGTTAACGAAACCGGACGCGCCCTCTTTACCGAGTTTTTTGGTTAGCTCTACCGCGTAGTCCACGACCATATAGTCGTGCTTTGACATAAATTCAAGCATATACAGCGCGATTTTTAAGATGATTTTTACCGCGCTTTTGGGCTGCTTTTTTGCGTTTGCCCCCAATATATGCTCCAAATAACAGTCTTTTTCAAGTACGCCGTAACAGATTTTTACGGTGCGTGATTTGTTCAAAGGCTCGACGGGGGTTTCGGCAATGGACTGCTTTAAAAACTTACCTTCCTTATAAACTTTGGTAAGTATTAAATAGGGGTCGCACAAAGGGTTAGTCAAGGAAGTCCCCTACCTTTATCTTTCTCCCGTTGACGAAGTCTGCCGCCTTCATTCTTTTTCCGCCGGCGGGCTGTAATTCCGTAATTAGAATTGCGCCGCCGTTGCACTGCACGGCTATACCGCGCTTGTCTGCCGAGATAACTTCGCCGATTTTGCCGCCGCTAAGGGTGCAAATTTCCGCGTTATAAATATTTAAAATCGAGCCGTTAAAATTGCAAAAAGCGGCGGGTTCGGGGCTGAAAGCCTTTATTAAACGGCATATATGTTGGGGGGAATGATAAAAATCGAGTTTCCCCTCCTCCTTTTTAACCTTCTTGCAAAGGGTGGCTTTCGACTCGTCTTGCATTAAAAGTTGAGTCTTGCCTTCCTCTAAAAGAGTTACCGCCTCCACTGCCGCTTCTGCGCCGAGCACGGACAGTCTTTCAGTCAGCTCGCCGCAAGTGAGGTTGCCGATTTCGCATCTTTTTACAAGGAGCATATCGCCCGTATCGAGGGAAAGCTCGGTCTTCATAACGGTTATGCCCGTGTGGGTTTCGCCGCCTAGAATTGCCGACTGAATGGGCGACGCGCCGCGGTATTTGGGCAAAAGCGAGGCGTGAATATTCCACACCCCGCCCTTAAAGCAGTTTAAAACCTCCTCGGTCAGAAGCTGACCGTAGGCGCACGTTATCATAATATCGGCACCCAAGGCGCGAAGTGTATCGCAGTTTTCGCGTATCTTTTTAAACTCGTAGACGGGAATACCGTGCGAGAGCGCGAAAGCCTTCACGGGCGTGGGGGTTAAAATCTGTTTTCTGCCGACGGGTTTATCGGGTTGGGTAATTACCGCAACGACCTCCTTCCCGCTGTTTAAAAGTTTTTCGAGCGCGGGAACGGCGAACTGCGGCGAACCCGCAAACACTATTTTCATATTAGTCCTCCGGGGGTAGGTCGTATAATTCATCCGCAATATCTGTGTAAAGCTTACCGTCGAGGTGGTCGAGTTCGTGGCAGACGGCGCGGGCGAAGAAGCCTTCAGCCGTGAGCTTGTGCTTTTTGCCAAATCTGTCGCGATACTCCGCCTTTACCTTGTTGGGACGGCGCACAGTGCCTTGCTTGCCCTTGACGGACAGACAGCCTTCGGGACCGACTTGTTCACCTTTGGTTGAAACGATGACGGGGTTGATAAGCTCGTAAAAGCCTTCTTCCACGTCAATGACGACTACCCTTATGGGTAGTCCGATTTGCGGAGCGGCAAGTCCTGCACCGTTTTCTGCGCGGACGGTTTCCTTCATATCGTCTAAAAGCTGCCAAAGCTCGGAATTGAAGGTTCTAATCGGTTTGCAATTTTCTCTTAATACGGGGTCGCCCGTTTGAACGACGAATCTAACTGACATAAATAACTCCTATGAGAGGTTCGTGGGGTTTTCTTCCACGTAGACGAGTACGGCGGGCGTGGTGTGCGCGACCGAAATTTCGTAAATCTTTTGTAAAAGCGAAGTATCTTTGAGACGCATAAGCACCTGATAGCGGTGTTTGCCCTGAATTTTTTTGACGGGCGAGTGCATTTTGTTGAGGAAAATAAACTGATTAGGGTCGCTCTTCCTCAATTCTTCTATCTCAAAGTAAACTTCTTTTAAAGTATCGAGCGACTTTTTCTCGTCCTCGCCCGTTACCATAACGCGGCAAATGAGCGAATACGGCGGGAAGAAGGTTGCTTGTCTTATCTGAATTTCGTTGTTGAAAAAGCCCAAATAGTCGTAGTTCACAGCATAGCGCAGAATATAATTTTCGGGGCAATAGGTTTGAAGAACGACTTTGCCCTTCATGTCCGCCCTGCCGCTTCTGCCCGAAACCTGGGTAATCAGCTGGAAGGTGCGCTCTCCGCTGCGGTAGTCCGAGAACTGCAAGCTCATATCGGCGTCCAAGATGCCGACGAGGGTTACGGCGGGGAAGTCGTGCCCCTTTGCTATCATCTGCGTGCCGACGAGGATATCAGCCTCTTTTTTGGCGAACTTGCTGAGTATTTTATAGTGACCGTCCTTGCCTGAAACGGTATCGTTGTCCATTCTGAGTATTCGGGCGGCGGGGAAAAGCGAAGAAAGCTCGGATACGACGCGCTGTGTGCCCGTGCCGCTGTAACGGATATGTACGCCGCCGCACTCGGGGCAAGCGGGTAGCATTCTGTATTTTGCGCCGCAATAGTGGCATTTTAAGCAGTCTTCCTCGCTGTGATAGGTCAAGGTTACATCGCAGTTTTCGCACTTGGCGACATAGCCGCAGTCGCGGCAAATAACCTTTTGGGAGTAGCCGCGGCGATTAAGAAATATAATCGCTTGGTTGCCGCACTTCAAGGTTGCGTCAAGCTCTTCCCTAAGCGCCAAAGAAAATGGCGACGGGTTGCCGCGCTTAACTTCCTTGCGCATATCCGAAATAATTATTTCGGGCATCGGTCTTTTATTGATGCGCTCGGGCAGAGTAATTAAATTGTATTCGCCCTCGGTTGCGGCAAGGAAGCTTTCAACCGACGGCGTGGCACTGCCCAAAACAAGCTTGCAATTATTGTATTCTGCGCGAAACTTTGCCACCTCAACCGTGGAGTAGCGCGGGGCGGTTTCGGAAAGGTAAGACGAGTCGTGTTCCTCGTCTATGATGATTGCGCCCAAGTTTTCAAGGGGAGCGAAAACGGCACTTCTTGCGCCGATAGCTATCTTAGCCTCGCCTGACCTAAGTCGCCACCACTCGTCGAATTTTTCACCCGCGGAAAGACCGCTGTGAAGAATTGCCGCCTCGCCTTTAAAACGGGCACGAAGCTGGGAAAGCATTTGCGGTGTTAAAGAAATTTCGGGCACGAGGAATATCGCCGTTTTACCCTTTTTGATTTCGTTCGCGATAATCTGAAGGTAAATCTCGGTTTTGCCGCTGCCCGTAACGCCGTGGATAAGATGCACGCGTTTTTCGGAATTTTCTATGCTTTTTATGGCATTGCCCTGCATATATGTTAGAGTTTTGGGCTTTTCTTCCGCAACGGCACCCGAAAACGGGTTGCGCTTTATTTGGCGTTTTTCAAGGGCTATTGCGCCCTTTTCAACGAGGGAATTGACCGCAGCCCTACCGAATTCGTTACAAAGTAGGGTATAATCGTATTCATCTTTGCCGTTTAAAAATGCTAAAACTTCTTGCTGTTTTTTTGCCGATTTTGAGATTGGTGCCGTAATATGCGCGAGTTTCGCGTATTTTTTATAAATTTCGCGCACTTTTCCGTGGCGCATTTCAGAAGGCAGGAAAAGCCTTAAAGCCGCAGCTTTGGGAACTTTATAGCGCGAAGAAATGCGCTCCATCAGCGAAAAACATTCGGGTTGAAGCGCGGGAGGTTCGTCGAATATCTCTACGATTGATTTGACCTTTTCGGGCGGGTACGAGGATACGGCGCTTACGCCTAATACGAAGCCGTCGATTATCCTTCCGCCGAAGGGCACTTTTACACGACAGCCCGCCACCGTTTCGGGCGGGCAAGAGTATTCGAATATTCTGTCCACTTGGCTGTGGGCTATGTCAACTATGACTTGTGCGTACACTTAAAAAAGTTAGTCCTTTACGCACTTGATTTTGCCGCTTGCGATTTCTCTGGACGCGACTGCAAGCTCTTTTACGATTTCCTTAGACGTTGCGTTCTGGCCCGCGGTCTGTTCGATAATTTGTCTTGCGCGTTTTGACGCAACCACGCAAAGGCAATAGCGGGAAACGGGCTGCCCGTCCGTGCCGAGTTGTTCGATAAGTAAGTCAACGGGGGGATAATTTATCATATATTTGCTCCTTTTAAAGTTTTGAATAAGTTATTTAATCGATTTACGCAGTCGTCCAGGTTATCGTTTACGATAGCGTAATCGTACAAATCTTTTTTGGAAAGTTCGTATTCCATTCTTGAGATTCGCCTTTCGATTTCGTGCGGACTTTCGGTTCCGCGCCCAATAAGGCGGCTTCTTAAAGCGTCCACGTCGGGCGGCAAAATCATAATCAAAATTGCATCGGGATAGGATTCTTTTACCTGCAGTGCGCCGTTAACTTCGATTTCGAGGATAACGTCGTGCGTTTCAAGCTGCTTTTCAACGAAAGCGCGGGGCGTGCCGTAGTAATTTTCAAAGTGGTTGGAATATTCCAAAAAGCCGTTTTCTTCAATGGCTTTTAAAAATTCTTCCTTGCTTATGAAGAAGTAGGACTTGCCGTCCACCTCGCCCTCACGCATGTTGCGGGTAGTACACGAAATGCTTAACGCGTAATCACCGGAGGTGAGAAGCTTTCTTACGATAGTGCCTTTGCCCACGCCCGAAGGTCCCGAAATAATAATCAGTAGATTTTTCATTGGCTTACTCGACATTCTGAACTTGTTCCCTTACCTTTTCGATTTCGTTTTTGAGCGCAAGCCCCAACCTTGTTATTTCCAAATCGTTTGATTTTGAACAAATCGTGTTGGTTTCGCGGTTAAATTCCTGAACTAAGAAGTCAAGCTTTCTTCCGACCAGCTTTTCATTGCAGATTTCACGGAACTGAGAGATATGTGAATGAAGGCGTGTCAATTCCTCGTCGATATTGCTTTTATCGGCGAAAAGCGCGGCTTCGGTTAAAAGCCTACCTTCGTCCACTTCGACCCCTTCCAAAATCTTTTTCATCTTGGTTTCAAGCTTTTGCCTATAGTTTTGCGCAACCAAAGGTGCGCGGGTTTCCACTTCGCCGACTAACTTTTCAATGGTTTTCATGCGGGAAAGCATATCTTCTTCAAGCTTTTTGCCCTCAACCTCACGCATGGCGTTGAGCTTTTCGAGTGCGGCGGAAAATGCAGTTTTTAACGCAGTTAAAATTTCCTCGTCGGCGGTGGCTGCGTCCTCGGTTTTTACTACGTCGGGGTAGCGGAGAACGCCGCTTACGCTGATGTCGTCTTGAATTTCGGGGAACAGCGTTTTTATGCGGGTTGCCGCGGTGACGTAAGATTTAGCCGTTGCTTCGTCAAGATAAAGGGTTTTCTCCCGCTCGCGCTTGTCGGCAAGCGATACGAAAATATCGGCGTGCCCGCGGGTGAGCTTTTCGCGCAAAATCGTGCGGACGGTTTCCTCGTGGGCGACTAAAATTCTGGGGGCTTTTACTACGGCGTCAAGATAACGGTTGTTTACCGTTTTAATTTCGACGGTAAGCTCTATGCCGCCGTTTTTGTATTCGCCTCTGCCGTAGCCGGTCATACTGTACATATAATTCCTCCCTCACAAAAACTTCATTCTATTCTGCGAATAAAGTTTTTCGTGATTTTTAGGGGCTTCTCGCCCCTCGTGC
>CAMWQS010000017.1 GCA_947176485.1 uncultured Clostridia bacterium
TGATTTTGATTTTCCGCAGCAATATTTTCTTCCATAAAACCTCCTAACCACACAAAAAAAGACACAAGAAAGACCTTTTTACCGTTCCGTAATCAGATTTACGCGGCAAATTTGCCGCCACTTGTGTCGTTGTCTTTTAATAAAGTTGTAATAATATTTTAATATTTTTAAGTCAAAAAGTCAAATAAAATTCTTAAATTACCTTACTTTCCGACCTTGTTTAATTCGTCAACCAAAGTATCGTAATACGCCTTATCTTCGTCCGCGGGTGTACGCGTTTGAACTTCTAAAAGAAGTTTATCCGCCATATCTTTATCCCCGCTTTCACTAACCTGCAAAGAAAGAATTGCAAGCGCGTTGTTCTTGGGGAAGTCCGAAACTTCTTCCATGGCAGTTTTGGCAAGCTCTAACGCCTCATCCTTTTTGCCGCTTCTGTATTTTGCGGCGGCCAAACGCCCGTAAACGTACTGCTTATAGTCTATGGGGACTTCTATTTCCTCATCGCCTATTTTAACTTTTATAACGGTTATACTCTCACAAACTTCCGTAAACTTTTCGTCGGCAATAAGTTTGTCGCCGAACTTGACGATATCGCTATCGTTCCCGGCGTAAACGCTGTCGGTAAAGCAACGGTTCAAATCGTTTACGTCCTTAGAGTACGTATAGCTTAAAGACGCGTAGCCGGTTGCCATCGAGTAGTTGCCCGATTTTTCGCACAGCCCTGCCATATCCGACGGGAAGCCGAGGCTTGCCACGCCGAAAGCGACAAGCACGACGACCACCACGACAAGCAAAGTTTTTAGAGCAGTTTTTAAAATTACCTTAGACATTTTTCTTTAATCGTAATAAATTATTAAATTTATTCTATCACAAAGCGGCTAAAAATGCAACTGTTTGAAATTTGAAATTTATTCATACCGCGCCGAGAAAAAATATATACTTTAATATGAAGAAAACTACTTTTTTCGTTGGTATTCTACTTTCGGTGCTGTGCGCCCTTTGCGCGCTGCCTGCTTGCCAAAAACAAGTTAACTATTGCGATTATATTTCGGAAAGCCGCTCGGATATTTTCCTGTATCGCGACGACGCTACCGAAATTAAAATTCAGTGTTCCAAAAAGGAACAGCCCTTTTCCGCCGACGGCTACAAGGGCGAAGTGTGCGACTTGGTAGAAATTTACGCTACGCTTGCAAAGAACCCGCAAACGCTTGAAGTGCAAGTTGAAAATCTCGGCGGAGAAATGAACTATCAAGCGGTAACCAGGCAGTACTACTTATCACTTTCCGCATCAGCTTTTAATAAAAGCGGGGTGGAAGTTACTTTGACTGCCGACGGCAATACGGAAACTTACACCGCGCTATCCGTAAAAGACGATAACGTTATGAGCTGCGAGAAGGCGGTTGAATGCGTTGCCGAGTACGCAAGCGAGCTATTTGAAGGGCTGACCACAAACGGACTTTTCGACGGGGAAATTTTCGTCCGGCTTTTGTACGACGAGGGGTGTTATTACTACGTGGGCGTGTGCAACAAGGAAAAGCTCGTTACGGCGTTTTTAATAGACGGCGAGCGCGGCAAGGTTATTGCCAGAAAGGAAATACAATCATAAAACGGGCGGGGCAAAATTGCCCCGCCCGTTTATTTATTCGGTTCTTAAAAACTCCACTATAATTGAGTTCTGAATAAACAAAAATTCGTCCTTAATTTTTAAAAAATCACCGTTAACTTCAATATATGTGCCTACCTTTTGAATTGCAGCGGCGTAAACCTCGGTGAAATTTTTATTGAAAAGTTTAGCGTATTCCTTCAAATTCAACCCGCGGGAAGTGCGCAGTGCAAGCATAATAAATTCCTCTTCCTGCCACGCCAAATCAACTTCCTCCCTGTCCTTAACGGCAAGGTGATTTGAAAGTATGCACTTGAAATATTCGTCCAAATCAAAGGTGTTCGTGAACCTTATATTGTTTATACACGACGAAGCGGCCACGCCGAAGCCTATGTAATCGCCCCGACGCCAGTAATTTAAGTTATGGCGGCTCTCAAAACCCTTTTTCGCGAAGTTTGAAACCTCGTATCTGTCAAAGCCGAGCTCTTTTAACTTCTTTACGCCCGCTGAATACATTTCGGCAACCTGGTCGTTATCGGGCAGCTCGCCGTTTAAATAATCTGAGTATATCGGCGTGCCGTCTTCGGGCGATAAAGCGTACATAGAAATATGATTAGCCCCCGAATATGCCGCAGTTTCGATAGTTTTTTCAATATCGGCAATAGTTTGGTTTTTAAGACCTATCATCACGTCAACGCTGAAATTTCTACCCTTTAAAAGCTTAGTGCAAAGTAAAAATTCTTTTAAATTGTGTATTCTGCCAAGCTCTGCAAGCTGACTGTCCACCGCCGTTTGAAGCCCGACGGAAAAGCGGTTAATTCCGCATTTCAAATAGGTTTCTATTTTTTTTGCGCTGACCGTGCCCGGGTTCATCTCAATGGTGATTTCGGCGTCCTTTGCAATATTGAAATTCTTCCTTGCCGCCGCAACGAGCATCGCGATATAATTCTCGTCAATAACGGACGGGGTGCCGCCGCCTATATAAAGGGTGTCAAAGGTATAACCCTTTAACTCCTCCTTACGCATAGCCATTTCACGGTACACGCAAGCCATATAGCTTTCCGCAAAACACAGCTTGTCGGGGAAAGATGCAAAGTCGCAGTATCTGCACTTAGATTTACAAAACGGTATATGAACGTAAATTCCCGCCATCTTTCAGCCCTCCCAACGGTATTTTTTAAGGTCTATAATATCGTTATCGAATTGAACGCCTTCGGCTTCCAAAAGGGCTTTCTGCACCTCTTTACCGCCGAAAGCAAAGCCCTCGGTTAGTCGCCCGTCCCCGAATACGACCCTGTGGCACGGGATAACGCCGGGCTCGGGATTAGAGTGCAACGCCCAGCCGACTTGCCTTGCACAGCGCGGCGCACCGGCCGCCCGCGCCACGTCGCCGTATGTTAACACCTTACCCTTAGGTATTCTTTTTACAACCGTGTAAACGCTTTCAAAAAAGCCCATAAATTGCAATTGCCCCGCATATATGCTTGAAATAACTAATCTTTATTCGTCTTTAATATTTGCATAAACACTTCTGAAGGCACCTCTACGTTACCCACTTGGCGCATACGTTTTTTGCCCTCTTTCTGCTTTTCCAAAAGCTTCTTTTTGCGGGTTATATCGCCGCCGTAGCATTTAGCAAGCACGTCCTTTCTTACGGCTTTTACCGTTTCCCTTGCAATGATTTTACCGCCTATTGCGGCTTGCACGGGCACTTCGAAAAGCTGCCTGGGGATAGCCTCCTTCAAGTTTTCGCACAGCGTTCTTCCGCGTGTGTAGGCACTGTCCTCGTGCACTATCATTGAAAGCGCGTCGCACACTTCGCCGTTCAGCATAATATCGAGCTTGACTAGCTTGCTCGTTTCGTAGCCGATAAGCTCGTAATCGAAGCTTGCGTATCCGCGTGTTCTCGATTTTATCGCGTCGAAGAAATCGAAAATAATCTCGTTCAGTGGCAAATGGTATTCAAGGCGCACGCGGCTTTTATCGAGGTAGGTCATCTGTAAAAACGTCCCCCTCTTTTCGCGGCACAAGTCCATAATCTGCCCAAGATAATCGGGCGGGGAATAGATATCCGCCTTGACGATGGGTTCTTCCATATGCTCTATTTCTGATACGGGCGGCAAGTGCGAGGGGTTGTCCACGAAGATTTCCTCACCGTCGGTCTTTAACACCTTGTAGCTTACCGAGGGCGCGGTGGTAATAATTTCCAGCCCGAACTCACGCTCGATACGCTCCTGAATAATTTCCATATGCAGAAGCCCTAAAAAGCCGCATCTGAAGCCGAAACCAAGCGCAACCGAGCTATCCGGTTCGAAGATTAAAGATGCGTCGTTTAGCTGCAGTTTCAAAATTGCGTCTTTTAAATCGTTGAACTTGCTGCCGTCCAAAGGATAGATGCCGCAAAAGACCACGCTTTGCACTTTTTTATAGCCTGGCAACGGCTCATTGGCGGGGTTGTCCGCATTGATTAGCGTATCGCCGACGGCAACGTCCTGAATAGATTTTATCGAAGCCGCAACGTACCCAACTTCACCCGCAAAAAGCCCGTTCTTGGGGGATAGTCCGGGGGCAAACACTCCCGTCTCCACAACTTCGTAAACCTTGTCGGAGCGGAAGGTTTTGATTTTATCTCCCGCCTTGACCGTTCCGTCCTTGACGCGCACGAACAAAATTACGCCTTTATAATTATCGTAATAGCTATCGAAGATAAGCGCTTTCAACGGCGCCGTATCGTCGCATTCGGGCGCGGGGAAGGTGCTTACTATCGCCTCTAAAACGTCGTCGATATTCAACCCCTCTTTGGCGGAAATCAAGGGCGCGTTGGAGGCGTCAAGCCCTATCACTTCCTCTATCTCTTGTTTAACGACTTCGGGCTGGGCGGAGGGCAAATCGATTTTATTTATGACGGGCAGAATTTCCAAATCGTTTTCAAGTGCAAGGTACACGTTCGCAAGAGTCTGCGCCTCCACTCCTTGCGACGCGTCAACTATCAAAATTGCGCCCTCGCACGCGGCAAGAGAACGCGAAACCTCGTAAGTGAAGTCCACGTGCCCCGGAGTATCGATTAAATTGAAAACGTATTCTACGCCGTCTTTCGCCTTGTAAAACATTCTTACGGGGGTCAGCTTTATGGTAATCCCGCGCTCGCGCTCTATGTCCATAGAATCAAGAAGCTGCTCCTCCATATCCCTTTCGGAAACCTGTCCCGTGCGCTCCATAAGCCTGTCCGCCAAGGTAGACTTGCCGTGGTCTATGTGTGCAATTATACAAAAGTTGCGTATGTTTTGCTTTTTGCCCATACAATTCCTTAATTTCGCCCGCACGTTGAAACGTGCGGGCGGGCTTATAATTTAAAGTTTGATTAACTTGCTTACTCTACTACGGCAAGCCTGTCCAAAAGATTGTCGTTTGAAAGTATCGTGCCGCCGCCTATAACCGAGGCAAGCTGCGGTTCTTCGGGCGTGTTCACGGGTATGTTCAGCTTTTCTTCAATATACTCCGCAAGCCCGTCCATTTTTAACGCTCCACCCGAAAGGAACACACCGCCGTGCATAACGCCCGACGCAACCTCTGCGGGAAGCTTTGAAAGAACGAGCACGACGTATTCCAAAATTTTATCGATATAAGTAGTGATAACGCCGTAAATCTGCTCCGAATTGACGGCAATCGACGCCGGCGCACCCGAAGTAATATCTCTGCCCTCGACGACGTTCATTTTGTTATCGTCCGGCAAAAGACTTCCTACGGAAATTTTCAACCTTTCGGCGGTAAGCGCGCCTATTTTGAAGTTGTATTTATCGGCAAGCTCGTCAATCAAGTGCACGTCTATATTCGCCCCACCGAGGTTCACCGTCAAGCCGTAAATAATTCCGTCTTGCGACAGCGCGGCAATATTCGTTATCGAGTGCCCGATATCCAATACGAACATCGGCGTACTTTCGCTTATCGCTACGTTGTGCCCCAAAACTGCGGCAAACGGGGTTACCGTGAAGTAAACTGCGGCAAGCCCGCATTCTTCGGCTATGCGCAGATATTTTTGCTTTAACTCGGCTTTCGCCCCGCAAGGCAGAATAAAAACCGCCTCAACCCGCTTTGCCTTTTTGCGGGTTATTTCTATTTTTTCAAGGAAATATTCCAAAAGAAGGGACGCCAAGTTCTCGTGCACTATATCGCCCTCGAAAACGGGGTTAACGATATGCGTATTTACCGCCGCTCTGCCCGAAAGGGCACGCGCCTTATCACCGCAAGCCTTGACGGTTACTACCTTTTCACCGCCTTCAAGCCCTTCTTCCACGGCGATGCAGGTGGCTTCTTTTAAAACCACCCCACACCCGGGCATATATATTTTCGTAAATCCGGAACCCATATCGATGGATATTCTTTTCATTGGTCTATGCGTACTCCGTCAATTAATTTTTTGGTTAAGGTTACGGGCAAGCCCACGACGTTAGTGTAGCTGCCGAAATATTCTTGCACGATGCCGCCGTCCTGGATGCCGTAGCTTCCAGCTTTATCCAAGGGCGAACCGCTGTCAACGTATTGGCGAATAAACTCGTCCGACAAGATATTGAATTTGACCTCGGTTTTGTCAAAGTCGATAAGCTTTTTAAACGGGTTTTGAACGCACACACCCGTTATCACGAAGTGGGTTTTGCCCGAAAGCATTTTCAGCGTTTTAAAGGCGTCGTCCCTATCCTTGGGCTTGCCTAACACCTTGTCCTCGAACACCACGACGGTGTCGCAACCGATAACCGTTTTGTAGGGGTTAAGGGCGAAAACCTCGTCGCACTTGTGCTCCGCAAGCGCGCAAGCCATCTGTTCGGGAAAGAGTGAGATATTTACTTTTTCGTCAGACTTAGCGGGTACAACTTCAAACTTTTGTATGATTTGGGACAAAAGTTCCTTTCTCCTGGGTGACGCACTTGCAAGAATATAATCCATTTAAAACCTTGTTATTTAAAGCATATATGGGGGTCTATCGTATTTTGCCGCGCTTTGCGACAAGTTAAAACGATAAGCGCGCCCTCAATTATTTTACTGAGGGCGCGCACAGCCTATTACAGTATTTCCAAATTCTTGTGGAAGGACTTTCTGAACTCGTTTGCCGCCGCCATAGCGTTCTTTATTTCAAGAGTTGCATCGCCGTCAACTTCCGTCTTCATGATAACCGAGTCGCCGAGGATATCGCAATTTATACTCTTAATCGTTCCCGCGTCAGCCCTGTCAAGGCTTTCGGCTATACGGAGCATAACGCCGAGCTTTTTGACGATTTCCAAATCGTCGTCCGAAATTATACCGCGGTATCTTGCCCAGTCGTAGGCGTTTATATCCTCTTTCTTGTGGCAGCACGCCGTGAACGCCGCAAGCACGATGTCCCTATGCGATACGCCGTAAAGCGTAGAGTTCATAATCATATACCAGCTGTGGCGCTGATGGTTGTAGTATTTTATGCGCATGCCGCAGTCGTGCAGCATAGCCGCAACCTTTAAAATTTTGAGGTATTGGCGGGGGAACTTGTGCAGCACCCTAAGCTGTTTAAAGAGCTGTATACTCAAATTTACTACGTGCTCAACGTGGTTTTCTTCGCAATCGTAATACTTCACGAGGGTCGTAAGCGAATAGTTGAGAACGTCCGCAATGGGCTTTTCAACCGTCATGGGAAGGGCTTGGTTAAACATAATGCCTTCCCTCAAACCCGCGCCCGAGAAGGTGAACTCGTTCACGCCGATAAAGCTTACGAACGATTTGATAACCGCAAGCGCAGCGGGAAGAATATCCGCCCTTTCCGCGGAGAGCCCCTTGATTTTCTTCTTCTTGTCCAAATCGAGCACTTTTATCATGTCGTAAACGGGCGTAAAGTCCTCAACGGGCATTTTATAGTTGTGTACCGTATCTAAAGGGTACTTGTGAACCATTTTGGTTATTTTGAAAAGATTTCTGAACGACCCGCCCACGCCTATCATCTGAACGTCGGGGTCAAGCTCTTTAAGCCATTCGATTTGATTTAACTGCCCGGTAACGTAATCTTCTATCTTTGCCGCTTGCTCCTCGGGCTTCAACCCTTCCTCGGCGAACAGTCCCGTAAGCGTTACCGCACCGAAGGGCAAAGTGGTGTAGTTAAGCATATTTCTGCGGTTGTAGTAAACGATTTTGGTCGAGCCGCCACCAATTTCAAGCACGATACCTTTAGGTATGTCCATCGTGTTTATCACGCCGCGATAGACCAAAACCGCTTCTTCCTCGGCGGAAAGCACGCGAATTTTTATGCCGCAGGTGGCTTGAATTTCGTCAAGAAAGCTGCGCTGATTTTTAGCGCGGCGAACGGCAGCGGTTGCAACGGCAATAATCCTCGTAACACCGCTTGAATCGCAAAGCTTTTTGAACATTTTTAAAGTTTTGATGGTTTCCGCAACGCGTGCAGGCTTCAAAAAGCCGTCCCGCTCCATATCCTGACCTAAACGAACGCTTTCCTTCAGTTCGTCAACGACCATAAAATAACCTTCCGCAAAAAGGTTAACGACAACTAATCTTGCAGAATTCGAGCCTAAATCTATGATGCCTATCTTTTCCATAAAAACACCTCGGGCAATAAATTTTGCCCAGACCGAAATTAGAATTATTTCGCTAAACGATTATACCATAATGTTTGAAATTTGTACATATTTTGCAAAAATTTTTGTGCAATATGCACAACACATTTGGCTTATGCCCAATAAAAAAATCTAAATTTGTAAATCTTTGACTTTTTTATGCAGAACGGGGCAGACGAAATCGGGTGCGATTTCCTTTAACGGTTCAAGCACGAAAGCGCGTTTATAATACTCGGGATGGGGAATTTGCAAATCGTCGTCTTCAACGATCTTGCGGCCGAAAAAGATTATATCGATATCAAGCGTTCTGTCGCCCCAGTGAACGGTGCGCACCCTGCCGCACGCCGCCTCAATGCGATGAATTTCTTCAAGCAGCTGGCGGGGCGTATAGTAGGTTTCAATTTCAACCGCGCAGTTTAAAAAGCCGTTTTTAGCAACACCGCCGTAGGGCTCGGTTTCGATATAGGAAGAAACCTTCTTCAAGCTTATGCCGCGTGTTTGGGACAGCATTTTCAAAGCCATATCGAAATAGTTCTTTCTGTCGCCCACGGACGCACCGAGGGAAAGCAAAACCCGCTCTTTTTCAGCAACGGCGGTAACGCCAACCGTATCGAATTTGTGCTTTACGGGTGCCTGAGGTTTATATACGGTAAGGCTGACTTTTTTAAGATTTAACCTCTCTAAAAGCGCGTAGACCCCCGAATATGCCAGAGTTTCGAGTAAATTATAAGATTTTTTAGTAGCCATTTCAACGAGAATATCGCACGCTTTGGCATAGTTTACCGTGGCGTTTAAATCGTCGCTAATTGTCGCCGAATAAAAATCCGTATACAAATCCGCATCGAAAATAAAGGTCTGCTGGTTAGTCTTTTCTTCCGCAAGCACGCCGTGGCAAGCGCTTACCTCAAGCCCGCGAATTAAAATTACGTTGTTTTCTTCTTTAATCATCTGCCGTATACCTCTTTTATTATTTCTACGTTTTCTTTTACGTCGTGAACCCGCACGAAAAGTACTCCCTTTTTTGCCGCAAGGCGGGTGCTTTCAAGCGTTTGCGGCAGTCTGTCCGCCGCATTACCGCCAAACATTGACTTTCTGCTTGCCCCCAAAAGCAACGGGTAGCCGAGTGAAGCAAGCCTGTCGTAGCCGTTTAAAAGCTCGAAGTTCTGCTCCTTTGATTTGGCAAAACCTATTCCGCCGTCAAGAATTATCCTGTCTTTATCAATACCCGCGTTTAACGCCAAATTAACGCTTTTTTGCAAGAATTTTTCAATTGACCCCCACATATCACCCAACAAAGGCGTTTTAGCGTTGTGCATAATACAAACCGACGCGCCGAACTTTGCTATCGTTTCAGCCATGATTTCGTCGTGGGTGAGTCCCCAGATATCGTTAATCATATCCGCCCCCATTGAAAGCGCGGCACGCGCAGTCTTTTCAAAGTAGGTGTCAACCGAGACTGGAATATCGAAATTTTCCTTAATGAGCGTCAACGGGCGTTGAAGGCGTGAAATTTCTTCGTCCGCGCTTACTTCGGTGTAGTTCGGTCGGGTGGACTGCGCGCCGAGGTCGATAACCGCCGCCCCGTCTTTTACTGCGCGCTCAACCGCAAAAAGGAGCTTGTCCGAAGAAACCCGGCTTTCCTTCCAAAAGCTGTCCGGCGTTAGGTTAATTATCGCCGTGACGTAAGTATAGTTTTCAAAATTGACTTTGCCGATTTTCATTTCACTTATTTTCTATCCACCGTTTTGCCGCCCCCAGCAGCGTAAACGAGCCGCACACGACGGTAACTTCCCCGGTCGATTTTTCAAGTGCGGCGGTTAAATTTTCACATTCACCCGCATATATGCCGCAGTTTTCGCACTCTTTCTTCAATTTTTCCATATCCCTACTTCTCGGGCTGTCGCACGGAACGAGCGTTACCGAAGAAGCAAAGGTCTTTATAATTTCAAGGCTTTCACTTGCGTTTTTATCCGCCAAGCTACCGTAAATGACCTCAGCCTTGCCGAATTTAGCCGTTACAAGCTCTGCAAGCGGGCCAAAAGCCGCAGGGTTGTGCGCCCCGTCAAGAACGTATGTCTTGCCGCCGTTTGCCGACAAAATTTCGCATCTTCCGCCAAGAAACGCGCAATTGACCCCCATATATATTGAAGTTTCGTCCATTTTTAAAAGTTTTGCAACCTCGATTGCAAGCCCCGCGTTATACTTTTGCGCCTCGCCGTACATGGGCGGATTTTCATACTTTCCCGCAACAAGCGCACCCGCATTTTTAAAATATTCCAAAACTTCGGGCGGGTTGTAGCCGCTTACAACCGTCGGGCAGTTCTTAATAATACCGGCCTTGTGCTCGCAAATTTCCGCAAGCGTATTACCGAGTATTGAAGTATGCTCCAACGCTATCGAAGTAATAACGGCAGCTTCCTTTTTTGAAATTGCGTTAGTCGCGTCGTACGTGCCACCCAAGCCGCACTCCACCACTGCGTACTCGCACCCCGCAAGCGCAAAGGCGTACAGCGCGCCCGCCGTTTCAACCTCGAATTGCGTTGCGCCTTCCGCGCACTTTAAAGCTTGGCCGAAGGCACGCGCATACAGCTTATTATCGACGGGCTTACCGTCTACTCTGAACTGCTCCGAATAGTCGAACACCGCGGGGGAAGTGAACGTGCCGACCTTTTTACCGGCGGCAATGAGGATTTGGGTTAAATACTCCGCAACCGAGCCCTTTCCGTTCGTACCCGCAATATGTATGATTTTAAGTTTTTTATCGGGGCAGTCAAGCGCGTTCAAAATACTTACGGTGCGCTCGGTGCCGAAATCCATACCCCTTCCGCTAAGCGAAAAAACGGCGGATACAACTTCATTGTAAGTCAAAAAATTTACCTCAAAACTTAGGCAAGCGGTTGTAAGTCAAATGAGCCTCAAACGCATCTTTTAAGTGCTTTTACCAAATAGCTCGTTTGGCGTATATTCGATACGCCGCAGTCGCTCTCCGCTAAAATCATCTCAAAATCTAGCGTTTGAGGTGCTACGCAGTTTTAAGCGAGCAAATTTTAGCTAAAATAAGGAAAAGCCCGCAGTCAATCCACGGACGGATTGTCAAGGACTTTGACGCAATATTAGTGGAAATTTGCCGCTTCAAACCTCTTATAATTTACAGCGGCTTGCCTATCGAATTATAGCACATATGGCCAAATAAAGCAAGAATATTGTAAATTATTTTGAGAATACTAATTTTATGGCATTGATATTTATTCGCACTGCAATCATATTCGTAACGCTGCTTTTCGTTATGCGACTGATGGGCAAAAGCCAAATCGGCGAGATGCAGCCCTTCGAGTTCGTAATAAGCCTCGTTATTGCCGAGCTTGCGTGCATACCAATGGCGGATACTTCCATTCCTATATTATACGGAATTATCGCCATAATAACTATTTTCATACTACACCAAATAGTTTGGTTGTTCCAGCTTTGGTTTAAGCCCGTAAAGAACGTAATAAGCGGCAAGCCCTCCGTCGTAATAAACAAGAACGGCATTGACGAGTTCCAGTTGAAGAAGAACAACCTTGACGTTTCAGACCTTATTGAGAGTATGCGCGTTGCGGGGTACTTCAATCTTGACGACGTGTACTACGGGCTGTTTGAAGCAAACGGCTCGTTTTCGGCTCTTCCGAAAGAAGAAGTTACTTCCACCTCCCTGCCCCTTATTCTTATCGACAGGGGCACGCCCGACAAAAAAAACCTTACGCGTTGCGGCTTTGACGACGAAAGACTTAATAAGCTTTTGAAAGAGCAGGGCGCAAAATTGAAGGAAGTCGTGGTTATGACGGTAAACGGCGAGGGACGGGCTTACTTCCAAAAGCGGGGCGAGAAGTACAAAATTTTACAGCTTGAGGTGAACGGAGAATGGTAAAAGCGATTTGTTACACGGTTGCCGCCATCCTTCTTTGCATAGGGTTATTTATCTTTGCGGAGTGGTATTTGGGCAAACAGTTTGACGAGTTTTCCGCCGCGCTGGACAGCCTCTATACGAAAATCGAGGACGAAACGGCAACGGCTGAGGACGGCTACGCAGTAAGAACTCTTTGGGAAGACAAGAAGTCAAAGCTGCAGGTTTTGGTGCCGCACAACGATATATCTTACGTTGATTATTGGCTTAGCGAGGCTTGCGGGCTTTTGCATAACGGGCAATACGATTTGGCACTCGGGAAAATCGAGGTACTGAAAGAAATTTCGAAAAACCTGCCCGACGCGTACAGTATTAAATTGGAAAATATCTTTTAATAAAAAAGCCGCCGCGCAAAAATTGCGCGGCGGCTTTTGTTATTCGTATTCGTCATAGTTGCGTCTGTCGTGCCTTGGCGGAGGGCACGGCGGCGGGCAGTTATTGGGCGGACACGGCGGCGGACAATTTGGTTTAGGCGGGCGGTCCGGCTTATCATCACCGAACTTCACAAGCACGGCGTCCTTACCTATTTTCACCACTTGCTTAATAGGAATAAAGACCTCTTGCCTGGAAAAACGAAAGCCCTTGCAGCCCGTAACCGTAAAACCGAGAACGTCGTTTTCGGGAAAAGTGAAGCTTAAATCACACACCTTGCCCATATTCTTGCCGTCGTTTAAATTAATAACGTCCTTTTGTTTAAGGGCGGTAAAGTTAACTTCCATAATATAAAAATATGCACGAAGACTTTATAAATTGCCTTCGCGCATTAAATTTTAAATTAATCCGGTTAAAACCGCCGCCGCAGTGCTTGCCTCGTCGGAGGGGCGCAAGAATTCGAAAAGTCTGTCAAGCCTTAACGCGCCGCCCGCCAAATACTCGCTGAAGTTATCCGCAGTCGGCCCGCCGACCCAGCCGATAAGGAAGAATACGAAGAACAGAATTAAAAGCAGTATCAAAAGGAAAAACACGGCGCCCATTATTCTATTGATAATTCTTATAACCTTGTTTTCGCTTTGGGAGATGGCTTTGATTACTCTGACTATAATAAACCTTAATAGCCAAACGACCACGAACATTATAACGTAATACAGAATAACTTGGATATTCAGCTTACCGAGGAATTGGCAGAACCAGTTTTCGTTTGCCATAATCGCTTCCTGAATTTTATCCAAGAAGGGTTCGCAGGTTCCGTAAAACGCCGTGCCGATAAATACGCAAACGACTACGGAAATTATTATTCCGAAAATACCGGAAGTAAAAAATTTGAAAATTCCCCCGAAACCGAACAGCGCGCCAAGCACTAAACCGCCGATTATTATTCCGAGAAATATCCAATCAACAACTATCATAGATACACCTATGCATTAATTATAGCTCATTTTATTAAAAAAGTAAACGGTTTATTACCGATTAAGTTTAAACGGCGCGGCGATTTAAAAATCGCCGCGCCGCCAAACCGTTAACAACTACGATATACAAGCCTTTATTTGTTTTAAGGCGGTTTTTTCTAAACGGGAAACCTGCGCTTGGGATATGCCGACCTCGCGGGAAATTTCCGTTTGGGTTTTGCCCTCGAAATATCTTAAAAACAGTATCTTTTTTTCTCTGCCTTCCAA
This sequence comes from uncultured Clostridia bacterium, assembly GCA_947176485.1. Classification (GTDB taxonomy): domain Bacteria; phylum Bacillota; class Clostridia; order Christensenellales; family Borkfalkiaceae; genus Coproplasma. Next base: position 13,750 of record CAMWQS010000017.1, read on the forward strand.
GTGGTTTATCGCCTCGTACAAGGCGGTTTTTTCCGTCCACACCTCGTCGTTGTTCTTTTCGTCGAATATCTGGTCCATTAAAAGCAGCGTGTCGCCCGCCTTGTTGAACACCGGCTCGTACAAGGAAACGGGGTCCGATATGGCGTCCAACGCATAGGCAACTTCAGAAACGGCAATGTGCATTTCGGAAGCGATTTTGTCGTAGGTTACGTCCTCGTCGTCGACTTCAAGCTTTTCGCGCACCTTCAAAATTTGATACGCGGTGTCGCGTATAGACCTTGAAACCCTTAACGAATTTCCGTCGCGTAAATACCTTTTAATCTCACCCAAAATCATAGGCACGGCGTAGGTTGAAAACTTGACGCCAACCGACAAATCGAAGTTATCGATTGCCTTTATAAGCCCCACGCAGCCTGCCTGGAACACGTCGTCGGCGTTGGCTTTCTTTGCCCAGAACCTTCTTACAAGCGACAGAACGAGGCGCATATTGCCGACGATGAACCTTTCACGCGCACGCTCGTCGCCCGCCTTCAATTTTATCATAAGTTCTTCCTGCTCTTTTGCGGACAAAAGGGGCAACCCCGAAGTGTCGACTCCGCAGATAACGACTTTTTGCAACATAAAAATTTCCTCCTTTTTTATGTAGAGAAAATTTTTACGCCGCCCGCTTTTTACGGTCAGTTAATCTGCCGCGATATGTCCTTTTTAAGTTTTGAAATTATCTTCTTTTCAAGACGCGAAATGTAGCTTTGGGAAATACCAAGCTTATCGGCAACGTCCTTTTGGGTCATACCCTCGCCGCCGTCAAGCCCGAACCGCATCTTCATTATGCGCTGTTCACGCGGTGAAAGCTTATCCAAAGAGGTCTTTAAAAGCTCCTTTTCCACCCCGCCCTCGACGTCCGAATAAACGGCGTCCGCGTCCGTGCCCATAACGTCGGATAAAAGCAGCTCGTTGCCCTCCCAGTCGGTGTTCAAAGGCTCGTCAAAGCTCACCTCTTGCCTCAGCTTTGCCATACGGCGGAGATACATTAAAATCTCGTTTTCGATACAGCGCGAGGCGTAGGTTGCAAGCTTTATGTTCTTATCCGATTTAAACGAATTTATAGCCTTGATAAGCCCGATAGTTCCCACCGAAACGAGGTCGTCGCCGTCCGCGCCCGTCCCCTCGAACTTCTTGGCTATGTACACTACTAAGCGCAGGTTATGTTCAACCAGCTCGGCTTTCGCCCTCTCGTCGCCGTTTTCCAAAAGGGTTATCTTGTCGCTTTCTTCCTCTTGGGAAAGTGGCAGCGGCAAAGCCTCGGTCCCGCAAATATAATCAAGAGTGTTCTTACCGAAAAGCGAAAGTAAAAGTTGCTTTATTTTTTCAAACATTGATATCCTCCAGCAAATCGGGGTGCAGCACCGCCGTATTTATGCGTTGCGGACTTATCCCGATTTTAACCCCGTTATAATTATTTTTCTTTTCTCCGAAGTCTATCTCGATTTTGTCCGCCGTGAATATCTTGATTATTTTACTCCCCGCAACAGTATGTATTTTTACGCCGTCTTTTATGCGGCTTTCGTCCACGATTTTTTGTGCAACCTCTTTCGGAATAATGCTTACGGGCGCGCCTCTGCAGTACACCTTGTTACCGCTGTCGAAAAAGCCCTTGACTTCCGCGCTACTGTTGCCCACGAAAAAGCGGACGGTAACCACTTCCTTGCTGCTTTTTTTAAGGCGGGCTGCAAGCTTTTTTGCACCTATTATAATAATTAACGCGCCGAAAAGCGGAATGCCCACGGGTATTTTCGAAAGAATGAACCCTTCCCCCGCCGCGTAGTCAAGCCCCGCAAGCGAGAAAATACCTATAAGCGCGCCGCCCAAAATTGCGGTGAATATAAGGAACGCAAAAGAATATTTTAAATAGCTTTTTATTCCCTTGAACTTACCCGCAACTAAGCAGATTAAAAACCCCGAACAGACCTTTACGACCACCGACCACACCACGCCTAATTTAAATAAAGGAAACACGACGGCGAACGCCGCGCCGAGAATTGCGGCGATTAAAATCCGCCAAAAAGGTGACGGATTTTTTACGGCAACCTTCGCCGCGTACAGCAGCGTAAAGTCCATACAAAAGTTTTCAAGAACGGCAAGTTCAATATAGACCTGCATTGTAAAAGGTATTATAGCGTGTCCGTCCCGTCGAAAATAAAGATAAACCGTCGCATTCTGTCGAATTATGTAAACTGAAAAACGGGCTAAAAACTCAGCCCGTTCAATATTTCTTCCACTTCTTCGGTTGTGTTTGCTTTGAAAAGCTTGGCGCGCAGCTCGGCGGCGTTAGGGGTGCCCTTTAAATAAAAGCCCACCATTTTGCGCATGTACACGCACGCGAACTTTTCACCGTATATATCGCGTGTTTTTTTCAGCTGCTCACGCACGGCACGCTTTTTGTCTATACCTTCAAGCCCCGTAATTTCGGCAAAGAGCCACGGCTTGTACATTGCGCCGCGTGCAACCATAACCCCGTCCGCGCCCGTTTCGTTAAAAAGTTCTTCGGCGTCCGTTTTGGAAAAAATACCGCCGTTTGCGATAACGGGAATATTTACCGCTTTCTTTGCCTCGGCAATTGCCCCGAAGTTGACTTCGCCCGCGTAAATTTTATCACGCGTTCTGCCGTGTACGCTTATCATATCCGCGCCCGCATCCTCACACAGCTTTGCGAAATCGCCGCTAACCAAATGCGAACCATCAAGCCCTATGCGGAATTTAACCGAAATATTTTTACCGCTTTTTTTACACTCTTTAATAATATTTGCGGCAAGGTCAAAATCGTTTAACAGCGCACTGCCCTCGCCGTTTTTGTAAATTTTAGGCACGGGGCAACCCATATTTATATCGATTAAATCGAAGATAGCAAGTGCATCGCTTTCGCACGCCTTGCGCATATAATACGGGTCGTTGCCGAAGATTTGGCACGCCTTAATTCCATCGTAATCTTCGGAAACGTAAAGCAGCTCCTTAGTCTTTTCGCTGCCGTAGCAAAGCCCCTTTGCACTTACCATTTCGGTAAAAGTCAGCCCCGCACCAAAGCCGTAACACAAATCGCGGAAGGGCGAATTGGTGTAGCCCGCAAGGGGTGCCAAAAAGATATTGTTTTTAGTATGTAGTTTGCCTATTTTAATTTGTTTTAACTGCATTTTTCGCCAGCATCCAATAATAATCCCAACGCGAGGGGTCCATTTCTTCTATCTTTTCGCCGTGCTCTTTTGCA
>CAMWQS010000018.1 GCA_947176485.1 uncultured Clostridia bacterium
GCTGTCACCGTAGCGGCGGAAAAATCCGACAAGTATATAAACGTAATTATAGAGCGCGCCCGCGCCTTGCTTGATCGGGCGCGCTCTCGTTCTTTTCTGTTTTTTTTACTAATAATGAAGTGGTTATTTTGTGCCGGCGTTTCGCTCATTGCACCGGCGTTTACGGTTTCCGGCAGCTCCGCGGCGGGCGTGGTCTGCGTGTTGTTACTTGCGGTTGCGCTTGCGCGGGCTTGTCGGCGTTTTCTTGCGGTTGTACTTCGTCAAAACTCATTTGCCCCGGCAGTTGCTTTGCGGCTTTGTCTGCTTGCGCTTGCACGGGCTCTGCTGTTGTCGCCTTATCCGTTTGCTCGGCTTCTTGTTTCTCGCCGTTCTCGGCGGGTTTCTGCTCGTTCTGCGGCAAATAAATTCTATCCTTGATTTTCTCCCAAACCTCGGCAAACGGTTTTACTTTGACGTCGTCTGCAAGCTCATGCAGATACCGTTCAATTTCTTCAATGCCAGACTGTTTCACCGTTTCCGGTTCTTCAAACGCTTCGTTTGTCGGGGTTTCGTCTGCCTTTTTAATTGCTTCTTCAAGCTGCTTTTTTAATTGCCGTCTTAACTTGCGTTTAGATTTCTTTTCTTTTTTCGGGAATAAAATCTCCCAATCGTCATCGAGTTTCTTTTCTGCCTCGGTATGGTCGCGCTCGGCTTCAAGCTCGGCGCGCTCCTCAATAATATCTTGCGCTCGGTTTGAATATGTACTAAACAGCCAATACCAATGCCGGCGCCGCTCGGGTCGCCGCTCGTCTGCGCGGGCGTCAATTTTGGCAAGTTTAATATCGTAATCAACCTCGCGTTCATATGTTTTAATTGCTATGGCGGCGTTATACGCACTTAATAAAACCTCGTGAAAAGCCGTTATAATGGCGGGGTCTTTAATCGTCATTAAACGCTGCTTTACGCGCTCCATTTCGGTTAAAAATTCGGTATTAATCGTTTTAATATCGTCAAGCGGTATATAACGTATTGCGCGCTTTTCTTCTAACTTCTTCTTTTTTTTCTTAGCTCGCATAATCGCTGCCCTCCTCCGGTAAATAGTCCTTTAAACAGCCTTTGGTGTCGTAGTAGTCCAAAATGTCGCCCGTATCTTCGTAAACGGTTTCGCGGTAATAAGTGCATGCTTCTTGGCTTTCCTTTGACATGTCGACATACTCGTCAACTTCTGCACGGTTGTTAAACTCGCGGCAGTTCCACTTTAAGCTGCAAATTATGCCGAACGGTGCCTCGGTCATTTCAAAGTTGTAAATTTGTATGAAGTGGTGTGATAGGTCGCGGATATCCTTATTTATCAAGATAGGACGTTGCGAAGCTATCCAAATCTCAAAGTCTGCATGGCGGCTCTTTTCAAAAAATTCACTCACGGCGCGCTTTAAGTCGGTTTTGCTGTTTAACTCGTTTTGCGCTTCGTCAATGATAATAACCGAACCGGGGTACAGCTTTTTATACTTCTTGCCAATGCCGATTTCGTCGCCTTTGAGTTCATACGGCTTGTAAACGCTACCGTCGGGGTTTTGTATTTCAAATGTAAAATTAACGGTGTATATCGGTACTCTGTCCGGCGGGGTTAGTTTCTTTTTGCGGGTTTTGTTTTGTTCTTCGATTATTCGGCATGAGTTGTCCCAAATCTCTTGCCCGCGTTCAAAATAAATCTTGGCTGCCGCTTGACTCATTAAAAACGCGCTTTTGCCCGCGCCTCTATCGCCGAATACGCTATGTAATTCACTCACTTTTTGTGATTAACCCCCGAATATGCGCTAAATAACGCTTAATCTATTTGCTCAATAGTGCGAAATGTATGGCTTGCAAAATGTAACCCACCGACTTTATAATATCCCTCAATCCAATTGCTTTTCTCTAAAATGCCCTCGGCGGTGGTATTGTCGTATAAAACAGCTTTAACTTTCTTACCTAAAAGCGCATTAAGTAGCGGACTTTCAGTTGATTTAAGCAATTTAATCATAATTAACCCCCATATATGCTTGATTTAACGCGGGCGTCTACGTCTGCGAGGTGCAACGCTTGCACGGCGGCGCGCCCGCGCTATGCTCTTGAAAAACTCTATAACCGTTATAATTACAAACAGCACAGCAAACCCCAAAAATACATAGCCCCAATATTCAAGCCACGCGGGGGCGCTTTCCTCTGTTTTGGCAAAATACATAAATAATTGCCCTAAAAAAGCCATACAAACGCTAAATGCAAATGTTAAACTCGGTATTAACATAAATCAATCTCCTTTCTTGCCCTTGCCGGTAATTTTGCAATAGATTTCAACGCCGATAAAAACGGCAGCAATTAAACCGCATACAACGCAAGCCCACGTTAAAACGGTTGCAGCTTCGGCGGGAACCGCGGCGGGGAAGAACGCAACCGCAACCCGCGCCGCAATTAATAGAATTGTAACGATTGAGAAGAACTTCATTTTTTGCCGCCTTTGCCGCTCTTGCGTTTCTTGCCCGTTTTGGGCTTCTTTGCCTTTGCCTGCTTGTTGCGTTGCTTAGTTGTTCTACGTTCTTGCCTGCGCTTTTCTGCGGCTCGTCCTATTGCTCTGAACGGCGCGCTTTTGCCCTTGCCTAACGCTTTTAAAATCTGTCCAAAGACGGGGAACACTATTGCAAGCACCACCAACGCAACGATTATAAGCAGCACAACGCCGACTATTATTAAAGCTATTGCCCACTCCGGCAAAGGCTCCACAAGCGGCGCGGGGCTGTTTAACGGTTTATCGTCCCCGGTCATTTTGCTATCGACAACGCCGAGGTTGTACGTTTCGCCGTCGTACTCGAACATAAGCCGCAATATGATAACGTCGGAAACTTTCTTATAATTGCAATATAAATGGTTGTCCGCCACGTTCGCTTTGCCCGTAACAGTGCTGTTTTCTTTGTAGAAATTCAGCACCCACTGCGTGCCCTCAATACTGTTTACGCCCGCGGTGTTTGTTAGCTCGTAGTTTTGGTTGTTTTGCTCCGCCAAAAAGTCCGCCGTAGACTGTATTTTATCCCACTTGTATTTGTGCCCGAACCAACCGTGCAAGGCGTTTTCGTCCTTTTCGTCCGCGCTGATAATAACGGGGTCTTGCGTTACGGGCGTGCCCTGCGTTCTGTTTAAGTAGTCTTTGTAACCGTGGCTATCGTCCCCCACAGCGTGCCAGACATTCGCGCAATATTCATAGGAACATTCCGCCAATGCGTATTGCAATTCAACTTGTTTTAGCTGGTCTATGGGGCGGTCAGCAGAGAACGCAACAAAATTTCTTATAGTGTGCTGCGCCATAATGTTTCCATAAATGCCCGGTGCGCCTTCCGTAGTTATTCCGTCCAAGTAATCAAGATAACCAACGTATTTTTTAGTAATGGTTACGACGTCGGAAACGGTGTTGCCGTATTCAACGGAATCGCCCACCGTGCGTGCCGTCCACAGTTGCCCAACAGCGTTTGGTACTTCGCTTTCGGATCCGACAGACGGGAGCTTATCGAGCAGATACTCAAAGGGGCGCAAAATGTTCGATATGTTATAGTATCTAATCGCCGTTTTTTCAAGCTCGAAGCCCTCAACCCTATACTTGCAGAAAACGCCATCACACGAAATCAACGTTAACGCATAGTTAGGGAAGCTCATTTCTAAGCTGTTATTTTCTTGCTTTGCGATATTAATCGAGCTTGCAACCAAGTACGTTGTTTTTTGGCTCGGCTGATATGTATAAACGAACAGCTCGCCGCCCTCGCTCTCGGCTATCTGTATTACTTTAATGCTGTAATCTTTTTCTTTGTAAGGGTAATCGTTAACGTTAAAGCTGCTATCTCGCTGCAAGTCCTCTAAAACGCTTGTATCTGCCGAAGTATCGGCAAAGGCGGGAGAGTAACCCCACCCGCCTATTAACGCCGTTACAGCAAGCAAAAGCGTTATTAAAACGATATATAAAACTTTGTTTGCCCGCTTATGTTCCATATTTCACCGCCTTAAAATGCTACGTTGTTATCGGATAAATTCACGTCTTGAACATTTACCGCCAATGCCCCATAGCCGAGGCTTAACGTTGTTGTAAAGTTCGAGTGTGCGCCGTTTATCGTTAACGTGTACTCGATAACGCCCACGCCGCTATTATTACAGCGGTTTACAGCTGCGACAAAATCGTTATACGTTGCAAACGTAGCACCGCCGACGTATGTAAAAACGGGGGGCGCATAGTTGTTAATAATAGCTTTTGCTTGCGCTGCTGACTCTGAATACGCTGCGGGGTTTAAAGTGAGTGCCGCGTTATGGTAACAAATTACCCTAGGGTGTTGTTTTTCCTCTGACGTCAAGTTATCGTATTTTTGTGCAACAAGATTGAATGTGCGGTTTGCAACTTCATAGCTGTTACACATCGGAGTAACGCTATTGCAATATGCAGCCGCCGCCGCGCTGAGTTCGGGTTCACCGCCGGAAAGCCCCGCGGGGAGTTTTAAGCTGTCAAGCCCGCCGACAACTTCAAAACCAAACGCCGAAGAAAATGCGCCGTTTATCGTCGTTGTGTATGTATCTGTAAGCGTGTAATTTGAATACACCGGGCGCAATTCTGCCGTGTAGTTTTTCTCTGCGCCGGTGTAATCGAACTTGTAAACGCCGTCAACCTTGTTTGCCGCAACCTCTGCGCCGTTATAGAAGAACGCAAACTCGCAGGATTTTACGCGCTGATAGTAGTCTATATAGCACGTTGCGCAAACTTCTGGGTTAGAAACGCTTGAAACCGTCAGAACGATAGGCTCGCCGAAGTCTTGCAAACAAGCAAGAACGGCTTGCTCGCCATTCGCCGACGGGGTAACGGTTACGTAATCGGTAACTTCTTTACCCGTTGCCCATTCGCTTTCGCTGTCTAAAAATGCTAAGTCATTCCAATTCAACGACTTATCCGAAGCATACGAGGGGGAAACCTCGGCGGTTAAGGTGAACGCTGATTCCGCTTGCTCTGATACGCCCATAGCTTTAAACGCTGCACGGGGTAAAGCTGCCTTGTAAACGGTTACGCCGTTATTTTTAATTTCACTGATTTCAGAACCGCCCACAACCGCAGCGTTATTTTCGCCGGGGGTGTTGACGTTCCCGCCGTTCTGCACGTCCCCGGTTTCACCTTGCGGCGCATTGTCCGTCCAATGCCACGTAGAAAAATCAGGGTTTTTATACCATTCGTCCGCGTCATTCCTTGAAGCGTAGCCGCATGCAGTTACGCCACCACCGAGAACTGCAACTGCAAGCAATACCGCAATCACTTTCCCGCCGTTTCTTTTCTTGTTTCTCGTCCTTGACATAATAGAATCTCCTTAAATGTTCTTGTTGAAAACCGTTATCTTTAACGGTTTTCAACAGACATTATACATTGACTTTTAACGGTTGTCAATAACTTATAAACAAACATTTTGGTTTTTTAAACAGTTTTTTTATAATTTAACTATTAAAAATAAGGGTTTTTCATATGACAGAGAGATTTAAAAGCGAAACTTTGCTATTTTGGCTTAAAAGAAAAAAAGAGCTGAAACTCACTAATCGAGATATTGCGGAATCTTCTAAAATTCCGTTAAGTACCATTGAGCAAATTATGTGCGGAAAAGTTAAAGCACCGAGGTTAGACACGGTAGAAGCAATCGAAAAAGCCCTCGGAATAAAAAACGCCCCCGTCATACAAGACGAGGTAGACTTAAACGACAATTACCTTGTGCCGCTGCTCGGCTCGGTGGTTGCCGGTGTTCCCATAGAATCGCAACAGAATATAGACGCTTATATTTACATTTCACACCGGCCGGCCGAAGAATACTTTGCGCTGCGTGTGCATGGGGATAGTATGAAGAACGTCGGCATATTCGACAAAAGCGTTCTTGTATGCCATAAGCAAGAAACCGCCGAAAACGGCGAAATCGTCGTTGCTATGCTGAACGGAGAGCAGACGGTGAAGCGTTACAAAGTGCATGGTAATAATATTTTTCTTATGCCGGAAAATCCGGACTATCTTCCGATACCTGTTACACCAACGGACGAGCTTTTGATACTCGGCAAAGTCGTTGAAATTAGGGTTATGCTATGAGCGACGACATAACAAAGTTATACGTCGTTGACTTGAACGATAAAAACGGACTGCTTCACGCAGTCCTTAAAACGGGCGATACTTTGACCACTCCGACGGAGGGGCAAATGCTAATTAATATCGACGGAGTTTCGATTAACTCCAAGCCGCGGCGCGACGGGCGTTTTCAAGGTTACGTTACCGAGAGCGACGGCAAGCGCTATTTTTACGGCAAAAGCCGTGAAGAAGTTGCGGCAAAAATCACCACTTACTTAAAGGAGGCACACACACCTAAACGAAAAGCACATGCAAAAAAGTTGCCGACGTTCGGCGAGTTCTACGAAAAATGGCTCGACCTATACAAAAAGCCAAATTTGAAGCCGTCCTCGATACAGAATATCGTTGACACCTTAAAACCCGCGCTTGCAAAATTTGCGGCCGTGCAGCTCGACAAGATAACGACAGACGACGTGCAAGAGCTGCTTTTATCGATTAACGCGCCTTCAGCGCGGACAAAGTGCAAAGTAAACCTAAATCAAGTATTCACCAAGGCGCAAAAAAGCGGGCTTATTAAAATAAACCCGTGCGATAATTTGGAGATTAAGAAGCATAAAGATAAGCACGTCGAAGGGCTTACGCCCGCACAGCAGCTGCAATTTATAGAATTTACTTCTGGGAGCAAGTATTCGTTGCTTTTTCGCTTTATGCTTGCGACGGGCGTCAGAGTGGGGGAAGCTCTCGCGCTGTACAAGTCTGACGTGGACTTCACGGCGCGCTCGGTATCAATTACCAAAGACGTTGTTTTTATCAGCGGGAAACGGATAGAGCAACCGCCCAAGACAGAAGCTGCAGTCCGCACCTTGCCATTATCGGAAGAATTATGCGCGGAGTTGCGAGAGCTGCCCGACGGGTTGCTTTTCCCGTACACTTACAACGCCGTGCGGCTTGCGATAGAGAAAATCGAAAAGCAGCTCGCGTTTAAGGTTACGGCGCACGTTCTTCGGCATACTTATTCGGATAGGCTCGAAGAAGCCGGCATTCCGCCGAAAGTTAAACAGTACCTTATGGGGCACGCGAAGCTTGACACCACGCAAAACAAGTACACCGAGGCGCAGAAGCACTACGTGGACGCCCATTCAGAGGCTATCAGACGATTATTTGACACTAAATAACGCCCGTTTTTGACACTTGCGGAGCGGAAAAACGGCAAAATAAAAGCCCGTACCGGCAAGGATACGGGCTAAATTCGCGCAAAAATCGCGGTTTTGGTGGGAACAAATGGGCTCGAACCATCGACCTCTTGCATGTCAAGCAAGCGCTCTGACCAACTGAGCTATGCCCCCGAACGGATATTATTATAACATTCACGCCGTATCTTTGGCAAGTGTTTTTGCAAAGATAGGGCAATATTTAAAATATAAACTTGTTCGGCGATAAGGTTGAAATTTTTCGGGGCAAATGATATAATTAAAAAAAACGCAAAGGCGCTTACTATGGATAAACGTATTTACAACGGATATATTAAAATTTTAGAGGAAGAGCTGCTCCCCGCGATGGGTTGCACGGAACCAATTTCGGTTGCATACGCAGCCGCTTTGTCGAGGGACACGCTAGGTGCCGTGCCCGATAAAGTGGAAATTTCCGTAAGCGGAAACATACTTAAAAACGTAAAGAGCGTGGTCGTTCCGAACACGGGCGGAATGAAGGGCGTGAACTCTGCCGCGGCGGCGGGAATAGTTGCCGGCGTTGCCGAAAAAAAGCTCGAAGTTATTTCCGTAGTTACCGAAGAAGACAAGAAGAAAATTCTTGCCTACCTTAAAACGGCGGAGTTTTCCATCGAGCAGTCGCAGTCGGGCTGTATCTTCGATATAAGCGTACGCGTCAGCAAAGGACAGGACAGCGCGCTCGTAAGAATTGCGGGGCATCACACGAACGTAGTTTTAATTAAAAAGAACGATAAGGACGTTTTAAACCTCAATTTCCAGTCCGAAGAAGCGGCGTGCTGTGCGGACAGAAAGCTTCTTTCCGTAGACAAAATTTTAAAATTTGCCGACTGCGTGAAAATTGCCGACGTGGAAGGAATTATCAAAAGGCAGATTTCTTACAATACCGCGATAGCGGAAGAGGGGCTTAAAAACGATTACGGCGCAAAGGTGGGCAAAGTGCTTTTGGGCGCGTTCGGCGAAGGCGTGCATAACCGCGCCAAAGCGACCGCGGCGGCGGGCTCGGACGCAAGAATGAACGGGTGCAGCTTGCCCGTAGTCATAGTTTCGGGCAGCGGCAACCAAGGAATGACGGCTTCGCTTCCCGTAATCGAGTACGCAAAACACCTTAAAGTCAGCGAGGAAAAGCTTATCCGTGCGCTGGTCGTGTCCGACCTTATTACCATTCACCTTAAAACGGGCATAGGCAGGCTTTCGGCTTATTGCGGAGCGGTAAGCGCGGGCTGCGGCGCGGGCGCGGGCGTGTGCTATTTGTACGGCGGCGGTTACGACGAGGTGTCGCGCACTATCGTCAACGCGCTTGCGATAAATTCGGGCGTAATATGCGACGGGGCAAAATCAAGCTGTGCGGGCAAAATCGCGTCTGCGGTAGAGGCGGGGCTTTTGGGCTTTGAAATGTCCCGTAACGGCAGCGGCTTCGTCGGCGGGGACGGCATACTCGAGGACGGGGTAGAAAGCACCATTGACAACGTCGGCGATATAGCACGCGTGGGTATGCGTGAAACCGACGAGGAGATAATAAGACTGATGATAAAAAACGCGAAAAAACGCGTTAATTAGGGTATATAGTCGATTGCGAAAATTACCCTTAAAAAGATTGTGCAAAACGGTACTATTTTTAAATAAAACAGGCGCGGAAGGAAATATCCGCGCCTTATTTTTTATAAAATATTTTATAAAAAGTGTTGACTGTAAACCCTTTGGTCTGTTAAAGTATATATAATATAGTAAAACGAAATTTTTCAATTTGCGAGGCCACATAGCGGTTGGGAAATTAATACTTAAATTTCGGAGATTATTATGGCAGAAAAAGAGACGAAAACCCCTAAGAACAACGCGAAGGTTGAAGAAGCGGAGGCAAAGCCCGAAAAGGTGAAAAAGGAAAAGCCCGCAAAAGAGGCTAAACAGAAGGAAGGGGGCAACTCTGCGTTTAAGGCGAAGGTTGCCGCAATCGTCAAGACCGACAATTTTAAAATTTTCGGTATTATAGCGGTATCCCTTTTGCTGGTACTTGTGCTTTCGTTAAGCCTCGTTTTCGGTACGATGTCGTGTAATCCGGGACTTTCCGACGGGCTTGATTATACCCCCGTTGACGCGATAAATTACGATTACGGCAGGTTTGACGACGACAAAAACTTCGATACGACCGACGTCGACAAGGATTGGTCGGGTGTAAAGTCCACGGCTGTAACCGGCGGATACGACAAGGGAACCGCCCTCGCGCAGCAGACGTCCCAGGTGCTCGGCACGGTTGATAAAATAATAAAACCCGTAGAGGGAACGGCAGACGAAAAAGCAACTTACGGCGTAAAAGAATACCCGAAGTACGGCAGTAGTCTTAAAAACTACACGGCTGCGGAAAGAGACGCCATTTTTGAAGAAAGCACGGCGCTTTTGCCTGCAGCAACCTGGAGGTCCAAGGGCATATACAACGGTATAGATTCCGAGGGCTATCTTATAAAGAACGGCGCCAGAGTTGCGGACGAAAAGGGCGGATATAAAAAGCTTTACGCACATACTTCGTCAACCACGTTGTACGGCGGCGGGCTTTCGGACGACGAGCCCCGTATCATCAAACAGCTTACGGTAAAAACCCATATGAAGCTTGCTTCTACCAACATAACGGGTTTATATGCGCCCGCAGGCGAAGTAATAAGAATTGATTTATCCAAAAGCGACTACCAAAATTGCGGTGGATTGAGAATATATATCGGTCAGAACTATAACCTTGACCAACAAGTTGCAATGGAAAAGTCGGGCGACGGAATAAAGGGCACCGGTTTAAACCGTATGACCGATATTCTTAGTTGCTACGCGCTTAACGATGCCAGCAAAAACGTTATAGATAACGGCGACGGTACGGTTACCGCATACGTCGGTTCTTTCCTCGGCGGACCTATTTACTTCCGCCCGATAAATAACGGCGTCGTACGCACCGTTACCATAAAGTTTACGGGTGCCGTAAGGTATCAGAACTTTATCCTTGGCGTAACCACACCCGAAGAGTATGAATTGGATAAGGCGTCAACCGCGCCCTATTTCGACTTGGAGGTTTTCGACGCGATTCGTTTTACCACGCATAAATATGCTGCGTCGGGCGGGCTTGCCCTGAAAGATTATACCTATGAGAATTGCACGGACGCGGCAATTCTGTGGGATAAGATTGCAGAGGTTTCCACTCGCGTCGGAGCAAACGGACTTTCCGGATCGAGCGCACCCGTATACGTAATAGGCGACTGCTACATAGCGGCGGGCGCGGCGTTTGCCAACCCCGGCCGTAACGGCGTCGTATGCCCGCCGAGCTGGCTTGCCGAGGCGTTGAATTATAAAAACTTCGTAAACGGCGGCTGTTGGGGAACGATGCACGAGTATAACCACTGCTGGCAGGGCTACGGCGTAAGTAATAACGGAGAAGTTACTAACAACGCAACGACGCTTATTTCTTATTCGCTGTACACAAGAATTTCCCAAGGCAGAACGGCTGCTACGGGTTGGGGCAACGGCGGTTGGAACAGATTCACCGACCCTTCCAAAGCTTTGGCGGACTTTTTGCAACAAAGCGCATCGGGCAATAAATGCTTCGATTTACCGTTATACGCAACCCTTCTTCATAATATAGGTCAGGAGAATTTCGTTAAGGCGGCGCACGGCGGCAGTTATATGGATAATCTTGTCAACGCAACCCACTACGATATGTCGTATTATTTCAGAGACCTTATGAATTTCGGAGTAGGCGACTCGTACTCAGCCGGCGGCACTATTGCGCAATCGCAAATAGACTCGGCAAATGAAAAAAATTATCCTATGTTCGTGCCCGTATCTTCCGTATACCAGGTGGGAAGAAGTATCATTTACGATAACGAAAAGCAGTATATAACCACTGCACAGCCCTACGCTTACGGCAACGGCGAGTTCGTTATGGACTTCAACAATCATAATAATTTCAGTGAAGGCAAATTCGTAAGCAAGAGCCTCGTAATTCCCGACGGCATCACGGCTAAGGTCGTAAGCGTAACCCAGCCCCAAAACGGTACGGTTGAATTACTTGACGATAATCAGGTAAAATACACGCCCAAGAGCGGAGAGGACGGACTTTATTCGGGCAACTTCAGGGTAACGCTTAGACTTATTAAGGACGATTTGAGATTTATTATAGAGGACGTAGACCTCGTTATCAACCTTAAACAGTCTGTGAACACTACCATGACCAGAACTACGTATATTTACGAGGAAGGCAAAACGCCCGACCCCGCAAGCGTTTTAAACGCTGATAAAACGGCGTTTGATTTCGGTGAATATAAAGAAACCGAAACTATAAAGAACGTGTGCGCACAGGAAGTTAACACCGCAATGTGGGCTACGGGAAGAAATTACTACGACGCAGTGTACAGCGATAAAAGTACCAATTATAAAGTGGTGCCGGTAAATCAAACGCTGCAGACTATGGAAGGCGTTTTATACTTCTCAAGCCCGTCAACAGTTCGTTTTAAGCTGAGGGGTAGGGGCAGAGCCACGCTGTATCTATCGTACGATAGGGGCAAAACCTGGACGGACGCTTTAACACTCGAAAGACCGCAATCGGATAAGGGCGACCTTGGATACTCCGTCTGCGACCAGTTCAGAGAACACGAGTTTACCACACGCAACAACGCCGTTTACTATAAAGTAGTACATTTGGTTAAGGCTGAGGGAAACTACTTCGGCGTAGGTTTTTCCGTTAAACAGGCAGACGGAACTTTCTCTGAATACAGCCATGCAACGGCAATTCCTACTTCGCAAATAGATTTATACGAAGCCGTTAATGCGGAAAGTGCCAAGAAGTTTGAAACCGATTACTTCTTCGAGAATGAATATAAGTATAGCTATACGAAAGAAGATAAGGTTTGGGCAGCGGGACAGAAAATGATTTCTTGCAACCGCGACTCTTGGGATAATGATCAGCAAATTAAGAACTTATTTGACGGCGACGTAAATACGTACTACCATTCGAAGGCCGGTGAGGCTAATTATATCACCGAAGAAAACCCGTTTGAGCTTATAGTCGATATGAATTCCGTGCGAAGGGTTAACCGCGTTACATTCAACGGATACAGAGGCAACGTCGGCAACAACGGTATGGTTAAAACCTTTAAAATTTACGGCAGCGTTAACGGTACTGCCGACGAAGATTGGTTCCTCGTAACCGAGCAAACCGATTCGCCGGCTAACAGCAAAACGATGGTGTTTAACTTCGATACCGTTGAGATGAGGTATTACAAGCTCGTAGTTACCAAAACCGACAACGGCAGATACTTCGCAATGAAGAGCATCGTATTTTCGAATTACGTATCTTACGGCGGCGGAAAATTGGTTGCGTCCAACGACTTCAACGTAAGGTATATAACGGCTAAAAACAGCCAAGGCTGGTCTACGGAAAACGTACTTTGCACTTTCGGTATTATTTATACTGCGAATGCCGGTGACAGCATTGAATACCACTTTACGGGAACGAGGTTCGCATACTCTGCTTACCGCTCGCAGGAATACGGCACGGTTGATATCTATATTGACGGTAAGCTGGTAGCCGAGGACGTCAGCTTGTCGGAGGATAATTATCAAGGTGCTTCTTACGCCCTCTACGACTATTTCAACGTCGCGGGTTCGGCGGGCTCGCTTGCTTATATCTATACCGGCGACGCGCTTGAAAATAAGGAGCATACGGTTAAAATCGTCGGCAAAAGCGGCAAGTTCAACTTGGATAGCTTCGTTTATTGGAACTAATTGATTTATTTGAATAAGAGCGTTGCGAAATAAATTAGCAACGCTCTCCGTATTTACCTAATAGGAGCTTTAAATGAAAGATAAATCATCGGATAAAGAGACGGCAAAGCCCGCAAAAGCGGAGGCGGCTAAAACTACGGCAAAGCCCGCAGCAAAGACTGCTACGGATGAAAAGCCCGCAGCTACTAAAAAGGCTGCTGCAAAAACGAAGGAAGGGGGCGGCAAGTCTGCAAAGGAAAAGGTTGCCGCAATCGTCCGTACGGATAACTTCAAAATTTTCGGTATTATAGCCCTGTCTTTGATTTTGGTGTTATGCCTATGCTTGGGGCTTATTTTCGGACTTAAAAACTGCAACCCGCTTGACGAATTCGAAAACTTCGGTGAAAAAACCGTTACCTCCGTTGCCAACTCACACAAGAACAAGACGCAGGTTGGCTATTCGGGTGAAATATTGGGTTCGGCTGATAGGCACAAGCCCGTCGGCGGCGTACACGACGAAGGGCTTAGCAGCGGCTATCCCAAGTACAACTCGTCGCTCAGCCTGACTGCGGAGCAAAAGTCCGCAGTTCTTTCGGAGAATATAAATCTAACCGCAAACGGCACGTGGGGCGGCGCGTCGTCAGGCTCGTACGACAAGATGGACGAGAACGGCTATCTTTATACGGTAGACGGCACCAAGCCCGGCAACGGCGTACCCGAACGGCTTTACAAGCATACGGCTTCGGTCGGGTTGTACAACGGAAACGTTTCGGACGAAGAAACGGCGGTAATAAAAAAGCTTACTTACAAACCGAGAAGCTATTCAAGCTACTACAACGTAACGGGGCTTTACGCACCCGCAGGTGAGGTTATAAAAATTCAGCTTTCCGCCGCCGATATGGACGCGACGGGCGGAATAACTATACATATCGGTCAAGCGCTTTACAACGGTCAGGCAAACAACATTTGGGAAGCGAGAGATTTCAACCGTATGCCCGTAATACTCAACACTATGAGTATCACTAAGCAAACGGCAACCTACGACGAGTCTACGGGCGTATGGACGGGTTACGTCGGTTCGTTCCTCGGCGGACCAATCTACGTAAGGGACGAAGCTTGCACTTTCACGGTTACCGTATCGGGCGGCGTTAACTACGCGCACTTTATCCTCGGCGTAACCACCGAAGAGGAGTACGCCGTCTACGCACAGTCGTCTGCACCCTACTTCGACTTGGAGGTATGGGACAGGGGCGTGCTTCACTCGGGTCCCAAAACCTACGCGCAGAGATTTAGCTATAACGACCTTTACAAGGCGGCTATCCTTTGGGAGAAGATTTCCCTCGTTACCACGAGCGTATCGAACCAGGGCGTGGTATTTATATACGACCCCTTCGTTGCGGCGGGCGCGGCGGTTGCCTTCCCCGGCAGGCGTTCCGTAAACTGCCCTATTGACTGGATGGTAGGCTCGCTTGATTACGAGGGCTTCGTAACCTCGGGCTCGTGGGGCAACGTGCACGAGTATCACCATAACTTCCAAGATTACGGCGTGGGCGATACGGGCGAAGTAACCAACAACGGACTTAACCTCGTTGCGTACAGCCTGTTTACAAAAATTTCTTCTTCAAGACAAATCGAAGGCTTCGGTGGCGCGGGGCTTTCGGGCTGGAACCAATACACCAGTGCAACCTGGGCTTTAAACCGTGCAAATAACGGGTTGATTGACAAAGACGACCATACCGGATACGGACTTTCCGTTTACGCAACCCTATTGCACAACTTCGGGCAAGACGCGTATATTCAAACCCGTGGGGCGTGGGGTTCGGCTTACTACGACAAATGGGCGAATTACGTCCGTCAGGATATGACGTTTTACGCAAGCCTCGTAGAGGAGTACGGCGGCAATTATTCCCCCTCGCAAGCGGTACAAGATGCAAATTACCCGCTTTTCGTGCCCGTGTCTTCCGTTTACCAAACGGGCAGAACTTATAGATACGACAACGAAAAGCGTGAAATTATTACTATGCAGCCCTACGTTATTCCTCACGGAAAGTCTTGCACGGTTGACCTGCGCGAATATACGGTAGAGAACGGGCAGTACAGAAGCGGCAGCGTGGTTATAGCCAACGGCTTTAACTGCACGATTAAGGAAGTCAAGGCGAACGGAATTAACGGAAGCTTCGTTAAAGCGGGCGAGGACGGCGTATATACCTATACGCCTAACTCCGAGCTGCGTTCGGGTAAAATTTACGTAACCCTTGAAATCACTACCGATGACGGCGAAAAGGTTTGGAACGGGCACGAGCTTCAAGACGTAGATTTGATCCTCGAATTCCAGCAGTCGCACGAAACTAACAAGAACGTTTTGGAAAGGACTACTTACTTCTATACCGAAAAGACTTACTCCGACGCAAGAGAGGCGTACGAAAAAGGTTATGAGGGTTACGAAAGCAAGAACGACCGCGACCACTCTAACCCCACGCAAGACTGTAATACGGATATTTGGTACTGTACCGAAAGCTCTATATCCAATTTCCCCAATGCCAACCCCGAACTCGATATCGTTAAGCCTAACAGTATTGACGAAGTGCGCGGCAAGCTGTATTTCCCCGAGACGGGCAAGTATAATATTTATCTGCGCGGCAGAAGAAACTGTGCGGTGTACTACTCGGTAGACGGTGGCAACACCTATCAATTAGGCACTTATATTGCAGACGACAGCACCTCGGCCGGTTGGCGGAACGATAAGTACTTTACACTCGAACTTGAAGCGGGAAGCTGGGTTTACTTTAAAGAAGTGCTTATAAACGAAAAAATAGACGACGGGAAAGCAGGTTTTATCGGGCTCGGTATCGGGCAATGGACGACGCCGTTGTTCAGCCCGAAGCTTGACGACGACGGCAACACCGTTTTAGACGAACACGGCAACCCCGTTTACGTTGACGCAAGCGGTAACGAGGTTTCGGCAGAGGAAGCAAGCGACAACTCGCTCAGGCCGCCTAAAACCATAAATTACGCTACGGCGTACAGGCAGCCTTACGAGTTCCAAAAACAGTTTGAAAGCGACTACTTCTATTTGAGAACTTACAAATACGATTATAAGGACAACGTTTTGCAGAACGGGTCGCAGACTTTGGTTACGGAAGAATGCAAATATTCTCCTCCGCCCGTAAATTGGGGCTGGGGCAACTTCCCGATTGAAAACCTTGTAGACGGCAATAGAAACACCCTCGTGCATACCAGCGGCAACGTTTCGGAATCGAGCCCCCTCGTGTTTACGCTCGATATGGGCGAAGTTAAGGCAGTAAACAGAATGGTAATTTACAGCCAGTATAGAAGCGATATGCAGGTTCCGAAATCGTTCACTTTGCAAGGCAGCCTTGACGGAGAGGAGTACTTCGTCGTCGGTGAATTCGTCGACGTGCCGAACGCCGACCACGTCGTAACCGTCAACTTCGAAGAAACGGAGTTCCGTTATTACAGGCTTACGGTTACCAAATCTTCGAATTCGCTTATAATAATCGGCGAAATCGAGATGTGGAATATTAACGAGATAAACGGCGGTACCCAGTACTCACCCGACGACGCCAAGTTCAGCTACACGGGCACGTGGCAGATTGCGCAGTCAAGCTCGAGCTTCGGGCACGTATATCTTGCAAACGGCGGCGCAGAAATCTCGTTCGATTACGATGCGAAAGAGGGCGGCAGAGTCGGCATTCTTTCTTCAAGCAAATACGGACAGAACTTCGAGGTATATATCGACGGCGTCAAAGTCGATTCTATAAGCGTTAAAAACGACCCCGCAGAATGTGCGATAAGGTTTATTACGCCCGAGCTTTCTCAAGGCGCGCACAAGGTCGTTATAAAATGCGTCGGAGAGGCGAATATAGACT
>CAMWQS010000019.1 GCA_947176485.1 uncultured Clostridia bacterium
TCTCTCTCGTGCTCGGCTATAAGCGACAACACGCTGTCGCAGTACGCCACATCGTCTTTCGTCAAATTTTCCTTTTTGTAAAGAACGCTTTTCAGCCCTTTTTCCACTTCGCCGAAGCGCGACGCGAAAACAATTTGAAAAGCCATCTCTCTTGCTTTCGTTCTCATAAAAAACCTTTACCTGATACTCTCTGTTAAACGCAAATAATCCCTTAAATTTCTTTAAGGGATTAAATGATTTTTGAAATTAAATTGCCGATACGTCGGTAAAATTCACGTCCTGAATATGCACGTCAATCTTTGCCACCTTGTATTTGGTCATCGATTCGACGTTGTGCTTTATCGACTGCTGAATTTTGAACGCAAGCGACGATACGTTACAGTCGCTGTTCACCTTTACGCTGATATCCGCCACTATTCCTTGCTTTTCGAAGTTAAGCTTAACGCCCTTATTCTTTGCGTTAAGAAGGGAAACGCCTTCAACTTCGTTAATAGCAAGCGCAACTATTCCGCTGACGATGTTCGGATTATAGGTAATTTTGCCCTTCTGCGTCGTAGTAGGGTCGTGCCTCATATGCGCCATAAGTTTTCTCCTTTTAAGTTAGTATACCACATATTTATGGATTTTGCAACTAACTACGAGAAATAAACTTATACTTGCGAATAAACGGGCAAAATTATTACACTACCGGGGTCTGAGCCAACTTCTTCTACGAGCATAGTGTAGATTGTAAGCGCGGTATTATAGTCAAGCTCGTTAGCGTTGATGAAAACGTTGACGTTATCGGAGTTCATTCCGATAGAAACTACTGCGTCGGAGAAGCCGCGTGATTTGATAAGGGTTTCAAGCAAAAGCTCGTTTTCCATCATTTCAACTATTTTCATTTTAAGGGCAACGGCTTCGTCGTGCTTTTCGGTGCCTTCTTCGTAGGTCGCGATAACGGCGTCAAGCTGCAAAAGTTCTTCGCTTCTGGTGGTCGTTCTTTCTGCACGGAATGTCGTGAAGTAGTTCGACGTAGCCATCGTGGGGGTCGTATCGGTCGACGCGAACACGTTGGTTGCGAGAAGTACGTTCAAAACCGCGGTAACCGCAAGCAAGAACACGAGTGAGGACATGATGATAATCTTTTTCTTTTTTGACATAATATATTTCTCCTTAATTATTCATTGAATATATTGCTATTAAATTTTTATCTATATTTAACGCTGTGGAAACGGCGTTTAATATATCGTTTCTGGTCATTATATTGTTTGCGCCCTCACACACTATGACTACGCCGAGAACGCCTTTTTCACCTTCGGTTATCATAACGTCGGTTGCGCCGACGCCTTCTATCGAGCTGAGTATTTCCGTAAGCTTGACTTCCGTTGCGCTTTTGTCTGCCACGGAAGCGGTGGCTGCGGTAGATTTATCCGCCGCTTTGTTAATGAAGTATATCGTGCCCACGAGAACGATTATAAGGATAACTACGATAATTATCTTTTTATTATCATTCACAAAATTAAGAACTTTTCGCATATACTGTTATATTTATATAACCGAGCCCGTCCAAATATGCGTAAATTTCTTCAATTAATTTTCCATTATTTTTATCGAGTTCAACCTCCACCTCTGTCGGTTTAAATTCACCGTCTATATACTCCACTTTAATTGCGCAGTCCGTTGTAACGTCGAACTCTTTTTGAAGAAGATTTTCAAGCTGTTCGCTTTGGTGATTGGAATATACTTTGCAAACGTATGCGTAATCGAAGAAATCGTCCGACGACGCAGAGCTCGTTTCCTTAATATTAAATAATCCGGCGATAGGTTGGATTAAAACGAATATGCAGATAAGCCGCATAACGAAGGTTACGCTTTTGTGTAGCTTGCCTTCGGGGATGAGCAAGGATACGATAACCGACAAAAAGATAACGCCCGCGGCGGTAAGCAGATAAATTTTCATATAAAACTGTTTGCCGAATTGATAATCAGCATTATGACGAGCGCGTACATAAACGCCACGGTCAGAAGACCGGCAATAAAATACTCTATATCCTTTGAAAGGTCGGATAAAAGCCCGTATAAAGTATTTTCGCCTATCGGCTGAACTATCGCGCCCACGAATTTAAGGATAATAGAAAACGCAATCAGCGTTATAACCGGCTGAATAATTTCAAACAGCAGCAGAATAATTCCGCACACACCGACAGAACTTTTAATTAATAGCCCCGCCGAGGATAACATATCGAACCCGCTTGAAAGAAAGTTACCCACAAGCGGTACGGAATTCGATACTACGTACTTCGTCGCCTTAAAAATTATGCCGTCAAATAGCGACGAGGCCGAGCTTTGCGCCGTTATGAATATGCTGAAAACCGTTACGGTTATGCCGATAACCCACTTCATAAGGCTTTTTAAAAGCGCGGTAACGCCCGAAAAGGACATTTGCGGGTTGAAACGCGACATAAAATTCAGCACCACCACACCAACCGTTGCTGGAAAAATGAAGCAGCTTACTATTTCCACAGCCCCACCCGACAGAAACACCGCAGACGGCTGATAAATCGCCGCAGAGCTCGTACCGCCGGTTAGAACCGTAAGCGTTGCCAATATGGGTGTTATAATTTCTATCTGCTTCTTCACTGCGTTTATGCAGTCGGTACAGCTTCCGACTATCCCGATAAGCATGGAGGAAAGAATCAGAATTATCAGCGAATAGCAAGCAAGATGAACTATTTTGGCAGAGGACTTGCCTAATATGCTCCCTTCCGCAGCGCTAACGACTGCCGACAAAAGCGCCACCGCCGTAACCGTTGCAAACGCGGGAATAAGGTTTATAACGTCCTTGAAAATTATCGAGAATATCTCGTTTAAGAACCCGCCGTATTCCGTGCCGAGGTTACCGTTTATAAGGTACTCTACAATCTCTCTTGCCGTTCCGCCGAAGTTGAAAAGGTAGCTGTCGCTATTTTGGTCAAGATACTCTTGCAGCTTGGACAAGTCGAGGTCGTTTAACAGGGTTGCAATGTTCTCGTTAAGTTCTTCCCGCCCGTCTTCGGCAAGGGCAGATATGCCCATGCAGCCAAGCAAAATTACGGTTATAAGAAGGAAAAAGATTATAAAAATCTTTTTTAGGCAAGATTTATGAGCGACACGATTATTTTGTACGTGTTTGAAAGGATAGGTATAGCCACCACGAATAAAACTATTTTTCCGCATAATATCAGCTTGTCCGCCACCCCTTCAAAGCCCAAATCTTTGACGGAGCTTGCCGTTAGTTCAATCAAAAAACTTATGCCAACTATCTTGAATACGGTACGGATAACTTCGTTATCAATACCCGTGCTTTGGGTAAAAGATTTTAAAAACTCTATACTTTCCGTAAGATAATCGAAAGCATAGAGAAAAATTATTATCCCGCCCGCAGTCAAGCACAGCGGAACAAGTTCGGATTTATGTTGTTTTAAAATAAATGCGCTGACCGCCGTTATTACGGCTATACAGCAAAGACGGAAAACGTACATCAGAACATATCAAAAAGCTGTCTAATTTGCGAAAACAGGTCGGAAATCATAGTAATTACGACGGTTAAAACGATAATCAAACCCACTAAGCTTACTATCGTTGCTATATCGTCGCGGTCTGATTTTTTCAGAACTTGACAAATTATAGTGATTATTATGCCGATAGCGGCAATCTTGAAAATTATACTTATATCCATAAACGCTCTAATTGCTTTTCCGCTTAACCTAAACCATTACGCCATCAGTACAGCCATGAGGACTCCAAGCATAAAAAAAATTTTAACGTACAGTGAACTGTATTTTTTATAGTTTAATTGGCTTTCGTCCCTATACTTTGCAAGCATTTCTTTTCTGCCGTTTAGGTAATCTATCTGAGACATTGCGTCGCTTTTACCCAAATTTACGAAATAGTCGGAAATCACTTCGCCGTCGTTTCCGTCAAGTACCTTCTCACCGTTCAACGCCATCGGTACGTATTTAAAGCCCTGCGCCACTTCGTAAAGCGGACTTTTGTTGAATTTTAAGTTCATAATAAGTTGCTCGTTGAACTCGCAAAGCTCGGAAAAAACTAACGCTTTTTTCTTTTTATTCGCCGAAAGAAACACGCCCAGCGTCGTCATCAGCGCAACTATCAAAATAAGAATTAAAATTTTTATCATAAATTTCAGGTCTTGCGCCTAAGCTTTTTAACTCCACGAAGTACTCAAACGGCATTTTTTTTAGTTTTTCTCTGTCGGAAATATGCGACGACGCAATTACGGTTATAGAACAGTCGGCGGCAAACCTCACCGCCTCTATATCTTCAACGCCGTAAAGCTCGTCCGTAATAATAACGTCGGGCTTCATCGCCCGTATTGCGCTTGCTATTGCGCCGAGTTTCGAATAACAGCGAACCACGTCCACCGTACCCAAATCAAAACCCTCGCCATAGTTGTCCAAAGCTGCGATTTCACCCCTCTCGTCAAAGACGAGAACGTTCTTCGTTTGGCTCAATTTACGGGCAATATCGCGAAGCATCGTCGTCTTGCCTAAACCGGGCTTAGAAAATATCAAAATGCTTTGCGGTCCACTTGAAAATACTGTTTTGAAAAGGTAATTCGCACAGTCTTTTACGTCGTGCGGAATACGGATATTTAAAGAAGTAACGTTTTTTATCGTGTTTACGACACCTTTTTCGGTAACGTATTCACCGGCAATACCTATTCTCACGCCGTGTTCAACGGTAATAAACCCGTTTTTCATCTGCTCGGTGAAGCCGTAGATGCAACCACCCGTCGCAGCGTTTAGTACAGGTGTAATTTCAGCAAGCCTTATACTTTCGCTTGCGTTTGAAACGATACCCGTTCTGCCCAGAAAAGCGTACTTACCGTCATACTCAACTATAACGGGTTGTCCACGCCTTAAACGGATTTCCGAAAGCCTGTTATAATTAAGATGACTTACGGCAGCTCCCACTTCGTCGGGCAGAAATGACAAACTCATAGTTTAATCTATTTATCACGGCATAAAAAAAGAACCTGCCCCCGCAAGTTCTCAATTTTTATATAAATAAAAAAGATAGCAGAAATTTAATCCTGCTATCTTTTTGGTGCACTCGACAGGAGTTGAACCTGCATGGGGTTAACCACAAGATCCTTAGTCTTGCGCGTCTGCCAATTCCGCCACGAGTGCTTAATTAAAAGCAAGGTAAATTCTATAATATTTTGACTGCATTGTCAAGCCAAATTTAAAGCTAATCAAAAATTTTTTATAAATACTTTGCTTTTATTTTTTCAAGAATTTCGGCTGTTTTTTGCTCCAAATCGTCAAATTTGCCGTCATTATGTATGACATAGTACTTCGCAAAGTCACCATTTTCGTAGTTAAACTGCGATTTTACGCGCAAAATTACGCTTTCACGGTTAATTTTATCTCTTGACGATACCGCTTCGATTCTTTCGCTTATATCACGCAAAACCACGATTACACCGTCAAAATACTCTTCCAAACCGCTTTCAAACAATAACGGAACTTCTGTAAAGGATATTATTAGTCCTTCACTTCTTTTAAAAACTTCTTCCATTATTGCAGGGTGAGTAATTGCATTCAGCCGTTCTAACGCCTTCTTATCGTTGAAAACTTTTTCAGAAAGCTTAATTCTGTCAAGCGTCCCGTCGGGCTTAATCACTCCGCCAAACTCACGCGAAAGATTATTCAGGAATTCTTTATCGTGCAAAAGCTCTTCGTAAATTGCATCACAGGAAAAGACGGCATAATTTTGCCGTCTGAGAATTTCGGCAACGGTTGACTTGCCGCTGCCTATCCCTCCCGTTATTGCAAATTTGAAATTATTTTGCGTCATACCAATTCTTTCCCGTATGCACGTCAACTGTCATAGGAACCTTTAAGCTTACGGCATTTTCCATTTTTTCTTTTAAAATTGCTGATGCGCGTTCAACTTCGTCTTCGGGCGCTTCCAAAACAAGCTCGTCATGAACTTGTAAAATAAGCTTTGTTTTTAACCCTTCCTCTTTAAGTGCCTTTGCAACGTTAACCATTGCAATTTTAATGATATCAGCACTTGAACCTTGCAAAGGCATATTCATTGCTGCGCGCTCGCCAAACTGCCGCAAATTGTAATTTGCCGAATTAATTTCTGGAATAACTCTCTTTCTACCCGTCAAAGTACAGATATAGCCGTGCTTTTTTGCAAATTCCACGTTTGCATTCATATAGTCCTTAACCGAGCTGTAAGTTGCGAAATACTTTTCAATATATTCTTTTGCTGTTGCGTTTGAAACGTTTAAGTTGCGGGCAAGCCCGAAATCGCTTATCCCGTAGATTATTCCGAAATTGACCGCCTTAGCAGCCCTACGCATCTTAGGCGTAACCTCATCAAACGGCACGCCGAAAACTTGCGAGGCGGTCGTGCTGTGGATATCCTTACCCTCGTTATACGCCTCAATCAGTTCTTTGCAGCCCGAAAAGTGCGCCAAAAGCCTTAATTCTATCTGAGAATAGTCCGCATCAATAAATACGTTACCGTCTCTTGCAACGAAAATTTTCCTCAGTTCTTTGCCTTCGTCGTCTCTTATGGGAATATTCTGCAAGTTAGGGTTAGAGCTTGAAAGTCTCCCCGTCGTCGTAACGGTCTGATGGAAAGTCGTGTGAATTAGTCCGTCCTTGCCGATAAGCGGCTTAAAACCCTCCAAATAGGTTGAAGTAATTTTCTGATAGAAGCGATACTTCAAAATGTCCGCAATAACGGGGTGTTTATCAACTAATTTTTCCAAAACGTCGGCGCTTGTCGAATACTTCGTGTCGTTCTTTTTCTTCTTAACTTCGGTTATACCAAGGTTATTGTAAAGCACTTCACCGAGTTGCATAGGAGAATTCAGGTTAAATTCCTTATCGCAAGCCTTGAAAATTTTCCACTTGTATTCTTCTGCACGGTCGCGGAATTGCTTTGCCAACTCGTTCATATCGCTTAAGCTTACTTTTACCCCGCTAATTTCCATGTCGTAAAGAACGCTAACGAGCGGCTTTTCTATTTCTTCGTAAAGCTTTTGCATATTTTCGGCACTAAGCCTTTCGTTTACGGTTTTGAAAATTTCAGCCACTGCAAACGCCGAAAACGCATAATCGTAAGAATAATATCCGCACAAGTCTTTTAAAGGCAACGCCGAAGTCTCGTGGTCGCAAAGATAGTTAGCAAGCAATAAATCGTCAAATTTGCATTTGAATTCGATGCCGAAATCACGCAAAACGTGCATCAAGCGTTTACTATCGTAGGTTATTACCCTATTGCCCGAACGCGAAAAGATTTCGCTTAACACGCTACCGAAGTCTTCCCCGCTGATATTATCCACGGCAAAAAGGTCAGCAGAAACCACGAGCGAATACTCTTTACCGCCGGTATAAATTTCTGCGCTTCCTTCGCTTAAAATAACGGAAAACTCCGTATTTTTCTCTAAAACGGGGTGTATTTCTTCAAAAGACTTGCAAATTATCTTTTCAGGATAAGTGATTTCGGCAGACTGTCCGCCCGCAGATTCGTCAAAAATATTTAAAGAAAGTAAGCTTCTGAACTCGAACTCGGTAAACATTTTCTTCACTTCAACGTTATACTTTTTCGGCATAACGCAGTCCGAAAGCTGAATATCAAGCTCACAATTCCTGTCAATGGTAGCAAGCTTATAGGAAAGATAAGCAAGCTCCTTATTGGAAGAAATTTTGGTTAAAACAGAACCTTTCAACTCGTCAAGATGCTCGTAAATGCCGTCAAGCGTGCCGAACCTTTCAAGAAGCCCTAACGCGGTCTTTTCACCTATACCGGGCACACCGGGGATATTGTCTGAGCTGTCGCCCATAAGTGCCTTCAAATCGATAACTTGTGCGGGCTCGATGCCGATTTCCGCCTTAAAATTTTCCTTATTCAGCTTTAAAAGGTCGGTAACGCCGCGCTTTGTAAAGTGAACGTCCGTCTTATCGTCAACCAACTGATAGCTGTCCCTATCGCCCGTATAAACGTAGCTGTGAACGTTAAATTTCTTTGAAAGCGTGCCCAAAATATCGTCGGCTTCAATGCCTTCTTTCTGACAAATCGCTATATTCATAGCCTTTAAAAGGTTCTTTAAGGGCTCCACCTGCACTGCCAAATCGTCGGGCATGGGTTTTCTGGTCGCCTTATAACCGTCGTACATTTTATGGCGGAACGTGGGCGCCTTCATATCAAACGCCACCACGAGATATTCAGGCTTTATATCCGTCTGAATTTTGAAAAGAAGTTTAATAAACCCGAATATTGCGTTCGTAGGTATCCCGCTTGACGTAGTAAAGACAGGCGTTGCGTAAAACGCTCTGTTTAATAGGCTGTTTCCGTCGATTAATACAAGTTTTTCCATAGTATTAAGTTTAACACTTTATGCAAATAAAATCAATACGTTTATTCAAAAACGCTTGATTTTTAAGCGGTGTTATAATATAATGAATAAGCGTTCGCCGCTGTGGTGGAATTGGCAGACGCGCTGGACTCAAAATCCAGTGGTAGTGATACCGTATCGGTTCGACCCCGATCAGCGGCACCAGAGTCCCGATTGAGCAATCAATTGGGACTTTTTCTATGCGGATTTGCAAACTTTTGTTTGACTTTTTTAATTCTTCATAGTAAAATACAAGCAATAAATCACTAAGGATTAAAGATGGACGGTTGGCTTATTGCAATTATAGTAATAACCGTAATATTTATATGTGCGCTTGTGCTGATAAGCATACTACACTACCGCCATAAACAGAAGGCGCGCATTAAAAGAAAAATCCGCGGGCTTGCAAATAACACTTTGGAAATGACTCC
Source organism: uncultured Clostridia bacterium (assembly GCA_947176485.1). GTDB lineage: Bacteria > Bacillota > Clostridia > Christensenellales > Borkfalkiaceae > Coproplasma. The sequence goes on from CAMWQS010000019.1 coordinate 8,836, forward strand.
CGAAGAATTTTTCACTATGCGAAGGACCAGCTTCGGCGGAAAAGGCAGTCCCTCCTACGCGCTTACAATGAACTTTGCGGGCGTGTACATACTTTTTAACTCCACAAAAAATATGTATTACGTTGGTCAAGGCAAAGAAGTTTTGAACCGGGTAAACTCACACTTCACAGGCAAGGGCAACGGCGACGTTTACGCCGATTATAAATACGGCGACAAGTTCACCATAAAAATGATTTCCTTGAAAAACAGCGGCTTTTCCACCTTGAACGATTTAGAGCGCAATACCATTTTAACGTACGACGCGTTCGCCTCAGGCTACAACAAAACACACGGGAACAAATAATTTAAAGTGCCCCGCGGCAACCAGCTGCGGGGCACTATATTTATTTAATATTATGCTGCTTGCGGTTTTTTGCCGCTTTTCAGCTCTTTTTCAATCTTTTGGCAAGTTTCTTGAATCTCTTCTTCAGCCTCTACGAGTTCAACCCCGTCAAGAATTTGCTGCAATTTGTATTCCTGACTTAAATACTTTATGGTCTGATAACCTATAACCGCCGTCAAAACACCGTTGGTAAGTCCCTGCACCGACGAGTCAACTATAGCGGAAATAGCCGAACCGAGAAGGGGTATCCCCCTCACCGCGTCGCCCATCGTTTTAACTATGCTGTTTCCTATCTTCACTCCGCCCAAGCCGTAAGCTATAAGCGAGTTCTGAAACACGCGCCCAAATATTTTTACAAGCTTAGCGTCCGACGGTCTGAAACCGTACAAGAATACGATATCCTTCACAAGCTGTAAATTCAAGAACACGACCAACGCCGCGTCAACCTTACTCGTTTGGGAAAGTGCGGAGTACATAGCCGACTTCATCGAGCTTTTAAAAATCATATCTTTTGCCGATTTTTTCACACTGCCCGTATAAAGCGTGGTAAGCGCACTCATTATGCCTTTATCGTTGCCCGCTTTTGCGGCAATGGCAAGCTCGCCGACGGCTACGGAATCATACCAACCCACTCCGTCCACTTTCGCAGTCAAATCAATAATTTTATCCGCGATTTCGCGCCTTACCTTCCTGTTATGCCTTTTCGCTGCCGCCGCTGTATGTACGTTAACGTTTACTATAAAGTACGGCGACTTCATAACTTTTACCATAGGCACGATAAAAAGCACGATATACAATATCAAGCAAACTGCGCCCGCCGCATAGCCCGCGTATTCGTTTATTTCGTAAATACGCAAAGCTACGAAGAAAAGCACCGCAAACAGAAACAGCCCGATGACTCCGCAAAGCAGCCTTAAAATGATTTTTGCGCCGCGCACGTTCTGCCTTTTGGTATACTTTTGCTCGTACTCGTAAATCGTCAGCTTGCCACTATTGCCGTTTTCTTTTTCCTCAATGGACACTACGGCAAGCTCGGTATTAACTTTTTCCTTGGCGGATGAGCCCGCCACCGTTTTTTTCTTTTCCATAATATATTATATTTTATTATTTTTCAGTTAAAATGTCAATACGCTGCCCGCATATATTATTGTAAATAGTTTACAATAGGTGTAAAATATTTACAAACCAAAGTAGAAGTTTGTTGACTTATAAAATGTGTAGTGATATAATTTATGGTAGACAAATTTTTTAAACTTATAGGAGGCATGATGAAAAAGTTTAAAAGAGCGTCTAAATTATTCCTAGTCGCTGCAATGGTAGCCGCATTTACCTTTTCGGCTGCTGCCTGCGACACGAGTGACGAAGGCGAAACTGCCGGTCCCGGACCTAATATAACCGACCCGAACGACCCTAATAACCCCACCCCTGTGAACCCTACACCCGGAACAACGGTTGAACACACTGTAAAATTTGTAACCAACTGCGACGCCACGATTGAGGATAAAAAGGTTAAAGACGGCGAAAGCTTTACAGTAACCGACCCTACAAACGGTACCGCAATCTTCCTCGGTTGGTACACAAATTCAAATTTAGACGAACAGTATAAATACACGCTCGGAACACCCGTAAAAGGCGATATAACCCTTTACGCTAAGTGGAAAACACCCGTAAACCCCGGAGGCGATACTCCCGTCGTTACAAAATACAAAGTTACATTTGATTCAAACGGCGGAAGCACGATTGCACCGCAAACGGTTGAAGAAGGCAAAAAGGCGTTTAAACCCAATAACCCCGAACAGGCAGGTAAACAGTTCAAAGGCTGGCTCTTAAACGGAAACCCTTTCAGCTTTGACAACGTTATAACGGGTGATATCACCTTAGTTGCAAGCTGGTCTCCCCTTGACGCCAAAATTCAAGGTTACGGTGCATATAACGAAAGTTTATACGTCGAATGGTCAGACGGCGCCCCTTCACAGGCAAGCGTTCAATACAGACTTAAAGGCGACAGCACCTGGCAGGACGTTGACCAAGAGCTCATCCGCGCCAAAGCAGGCGTAAGCGGCGTGGCAAGGGTTGACGTGCTCGGTATCACCGCAGGCGACTACGACGTAAAGGTTCAACCTTCCGGCGGGGCTTCTCCCCTTGAACTTTCGGATATAGCCGTTACGGCTTACGACCGTTCAGGCTACGCCCACTTTAAATATACGGACGGCGTTGGCGCGTACAACGACGACGGTACACTTAAAGACAACGCAATAGTAATTTACGTAACAAACGAAAATAAAGATTACGTAATGCGCGACGTCGTTGCTAAGTACTCAGACTTAAATATGTTCAATATTCCCGGTAGCGACTGGGGCAATAAAGACGCTGAAGGCATAGGCTGGTGGCTCAATAACGCCCAGTACGGCATGGACAATAAGAATAGTAGCAAAAATAAAGTTCCCAGCAACACTTACGACGCTGCCAACGGTAAAAACTTAGGCTTTAAATTAGCGAACGACAACCACCCTATCGATATAAGAATTATAGGCACGGTTACTACTCCCGAAGGATGTACGGCTTATAACAGCGAAAAGGAAGGCGGTTCCGTAGGCGACAACGGGCATATGGCTCGTATGAAAAACCTTAAGAACATTACTATAGAAGGCGTCGGCGAAGACGCTACGCTAGAAGGTTGGGGTGTCCACTTTATGGCAGGTTCCGACGCGGTAAACGGTCAGGGCAAGAACTTTGAAGTGAGAAACCTCACGTTCGACAAGTACGCCGAAGACGCCGTCGGTATGGAAGGCGTACAGTCAGGAAGTAAAATCGCCGGACCCGTTGAAAGATGTTGGGTACACCACAATACCTTCCTCCCTGGCTACTGCGCAAACCCTGCAGAAAGCGATAAGGGCGAAGGCGACGGAAGCTGCGACTTCAAACGCGGAGAATACTTCACCTGTGCATACAACTACTTCGCTGACTGTCATAAGACGAACCTTGTAGGTTCAAGCGACAGCAGTTTACAGTACAATCTTACGTATCACCATAACTGGTGGCACAACTGCGGTTCGCGTATCCCCCTTGCAAGACAGGCAAATATACACTTCTACAACAACTACGTATCAACCGACACAAACGTACCCAAAGGTATTAGTATCAGTTACGTACACTCTATAAGAGCGAACTCTTACATTTTCAGTGAATCGAACTACTATTTAGGATGTAAAAACATTACGCAAAAAGGCGGCGCTAAAGGCTGGAACAACGTATTCCTCGGTTGTAGCGGTACAAACGACCTTCAAGACTCAAAAACGAGAGACCAAGTCTTCTCAAATAATTGCGCTCATTACAACGGCACTAAGTTAGATAAGTTCGATACAGACCCTAACCTCTTCTACTACAACGCACAGACCAAGCAAAGTGATTGCTTATTAGACGACGCAGTTACCGCAAGAGCAAAGGCTCTTCAATACGCCGGTTGCAACGGCTGGGGCAAAAACAACCCTAAGAAGCAAGCAACGAACGCGTCTGGCGCAGTAAGAGATTTATTTAACGAAAAAACTCCTACCGACGTGGTTCCCGTTCCCGACGAAGGCGTACTTACCGTAGACTTTAAAGCTCCCCCTAAGGGCGTTATATTGGACGGTTCTGTAAGTAGCGGGAACTTAAAAAGCACCAAAGGCGTAGGGCAGTTCGTAACGTTCAAATTGTCTGCTCCCGCTAAGGTTACAATCGGAGGCGTAGGCGACAACTACGGCGGCCCCTACCTGATGGCACAGGACGGCACGGTAATTGCACAATTATCAAGTACGGTAAGCGTGGAACTCGAAGCAGGCATCTACGTTATTTGCGTAGGAGCTTACGGTTACGACTTAAAGCAGTCTTCTATCTCCTCCCTCACCTTTGAGGCTACGGCAGAATCTGCTAAGGTTAAGTTAGAAGCGCTTGACCAAGCGATTACCGCTATCGGAGAGGTAACTCTTTCAAGTAAAGGCGCAATAGAAAACGCTAAAACGTTATACGACAATCTGAAAGCCGAAGAAAAGGCAACGTTTGAAAGCACCTACCCCGGAAAGATTGCTACACTTAACCAGGCTATTGCAAAGCTCAGCGAATTGCAGGTTGAAAACGTTAAAACGTTGATTTCAGCCATCGGCGAAGTTAACGAAGACTCTTACCCCTTCATTAAATCGGCACGCGACGCCTACAACGCGTTGACCGCCGAGCAGAAGTCAGGCGTAACCAATTACGGTACTCTTACTCAAGCGGAAAGCGATTGGGCAAACGTGGCAGTCGTTTCGATTAACAAGCAAATAACTAATTTGCCCGACGTAAACGGTTGGACGGCATCGAAAGGAAAAGATACGATTACTAACGCTAAAACGAGTTACGAGACGGTTAAATCTGCTTACGAGGCGTTGACAGCCGCCCAGCAGGGTCAAGTAAACAATTACAGTAAAGTAACTAACGGCTTAACGAAGCTTGGCGAATTACTTAACGGAATTGATTTTACAACCGCATTAAGTAACGTTAGCGACGCAAGCGCACTTACTAAAACCGAATGCCAAAGCATCGTTGACCTTTACAATAAGCTGACTGACGCGCAGAAAGCTAACCTTACCGCTGAAGAAACGGCTAAGTACGAAGCAGTTAAAACCACTTTTGACAACTTTGTAAATCAGACAAAAACGCTTATATTCGATAAAAAGGCAGCTCAACCCGACGACGCAAGCTTCTGGACTTATGCAGGTAGCTATAAAGACGGCTCGTCTGCAACTATTGACGGAGTTCAATATACAGGCGGTTTGAAATTTGATAAGAACGGTAAAATTTCATTTACAATCTCTGAGAAGATGACTATGAAAGTTTACTTTACTATCAAAACAAAAATCGCTTTGGACGGAGACAATTCCGCAATAGTCGGTACTACTGAAGGCGACCACTACGTTGCAACTATCGTGTTGGAAGCCGGCACCCATACCCTTTCAAAGGGCAAGGACGGCGAATGCGCTGTATTCAAAGTTGTCCTCTCCCCCGCAGCATAATCAAATATTGTAAAACAAAAAATCACGGCACACGCCGTGATTTTTTTATTGCTGTAAACGAATAAGAAAAGCCCCGCCCAAACGGGCGGGGAAAAGATTTATCTTTTAGTTTATAATATTTTAATAATTAAGCAACGGGTTCGCAAGAAATCCAACCTACTTTATGTTCCTGGGCATCAAAGGTTATGGTATAAGTGCCAGGCGTTAATTCAAGTACTACGGTTTTATTAGTATGCTTACTTGCATGATATTCACCAGCTGCTTGTGTATACGTTTTAGAACTATCCTTACTATCAACATACGTAGGTGTTCCATCTCCGTAACCTTGGCCAGAACTATCTTTTATCGTAAATTTTCTACCATCGCTCGTACTAAAATAATTGATACTCAACGTGCTGGTTACATCAACTGTAATTTCAAGTTTTGAACCCTTAGTGGAAAGACCGCCAGACTTATATGTTGAAGTTCCTTTAGCGGTTACTTTAAGCCAAGAAGTATTAAACGTCGCATTAACGTCATACAGTGCAGGATTATCAGCTAATAACTTGTTAAAGTCAATCTTAGTGATAGCGGCATTTTCATCTCTTCCACACACGGAGCACTTACCGTTAGCATAGGTATGAGGAGCCTCATCGGTAACAAGTCCGGGAATAGAAGATACGGCCGTAAGACCTTGATTCGTGTAGTATACGCCGTAATTTGAAATCCAGTGAGCTTTAATACCTGTTTCCGTACAAGTTGAAGCCTTTGCGGGAACGGAATCTTTAACAGTCTCGGTAACAGTTCCGCCGGTTACAACGCCGATTGCATAGATGTTGATACCGCTACCGGTTGAGCCGATATAACGGGTTTCACCTGCACCGATAGTAAACTTAGCTACGCCGAGAGCCGTGCCGGTACCGTTACCGATGCTCTGGCTGGTTCCTTCAATGAACTTAGTACCGCTAGTAGGGGTAGAAGTTTCATACAAAGCAAGAGAACGGTCAGTATTACCACCGCTGTATGCATAAACGTAAAGCGTAGTAGCCGTGGTAGCGGTTACTTCGATACAAGCCTGAGCACCGGAAGAACCGTTTATAGTTCCGCCTAAATTAATTTTACTGGTAAGGGTAAGCGCTTCACCGTTAAAATATGACGTATATTCAGAATCGCCCGTTTCAACCGTGGTAGCCTTATTAGCAATTTTAAGTCCGTTGCCGAGAGACGCACCGATTGCAAGATTTGTATCTAAATCTTCAGCTTTAATTAAAGTCTGGGTAAGTCCAGGGTTCACTTGACTACCCGTAAACTGATATCCGCAATCGGGGCACTTATTGTTAACGTTACTGTGTGCTGCAGTTTCAGTTTTTTCGCCCTCGTGTCCTTCTGCTGTGCATTCACGCTTGTGATTCGTTCCATCTACAGAAGTCCAGTCAGACCACGTATGGGTATGGGTCGTGCCCTGTCCGCCGCCGTTGCCACCACCGTTGCCGCTGTCGCCGCCATTGTCGCTACAAGCAACTAAGCCGGCCATTGTGGTTGCCGTTACAACACTCATTCCGAAAACCAAAAGGGCTTTCATAATTTTGGATTTTCTCATTCTTTCCTCCTAAGGCTTTTCGCCCAAAATTTTTAAAGTTAAGTGATATAATAAATAATATCACCTAATCTATTATACAACCGTAGAATTATAAATTCAAGTAAAATATGAAAATTTTTAACTATTTTTTATAATTATTTTCGTTTTTTGGTGGAAAGAATGAGCTTATTTGGAAAAACAGATTTAAAGGCTTTCTAAAATAAGCTTGTCCGCAACCAAAGCAATGAATTCGCTGTTGGTGGGGCGTTCGTTGCCTATGTATACTCTTGCGCCGAAAATAGAGCTTATCGCATCAGTCCTACCCCTATTCCAAGCAACTTCTATGGCGTGGCGGATAGCCCTTTCAACCTTGCTCGCACTCGTTGCAAACTTTTCGCTTATTTTGGGATAAAGCTCCTTTGTTACCCTGTTAATAATTGCCGGGTCTTCAACGGCAAGCTTTATGCCCTCTCTTAGATAGGAAAAGCCCTTTATATGGGGCGGAATGCCTATGGTAATAAAGATATTGCTTATCTTTTCGTCGATAGAGCCGACTTTGCGCTTGTCCCTAAGCTCAGTTGAAACCTTGTAGCCCACCGTTCTGCCGTTGGAAAGCTCGGTAATTCTGTCAACGAGCGTTTCCGCCTTGACGGGCTTTGCAAGATAATACACGGCGCCGTGTTCGATGGCTTGGTCAACGATTTTATCGTCAACGAAACCGCCAATAGCTATCGTAAGACAATCGGGCGAGTTTTCTTTGACGAAGTCCAAAACGCCGAAGCCGTCAAGACCCGCAAGAACCAAGTCAACCACTGCCACCGTGGGCGCGCTGCGCTTGATAAGGTCTATTGCGGTGTTGCCGTTTGACGAGGTTGCGCATACGGAAAAGCCCTCTACCGCCT
>CAMWQS010000020.1 GCA_947176485.1 uncultured Clostridia bacterium
TATCGATTAAGCAAGTGTTTTACCAATAAATGTAAAAAATATAAGTAAAAGCGGCGCAAAAATGCGCCGCCGCTCTTTTTATATCAATAATCGTCGGTAAGTCCTAAAAAGTAATCTGCCGAAATATTAAAAGCCTTTGCCATAGCCCGCAAAGTATCATAACTCGGCTTTGCTTTACCTCTAAGCCAATCGTTTACCAATCCCGGTTTTACCCCTATTTTACGTCCAAACTCACTTTGGTTTAAATTATTTTCTTTTAAAAATTCTGTTAAAATTTGCTTAAATTCTTTATTCACATATCTAATATACAGAATTTTCTAAAATTTTGATTAAATTGCAGAATATTCTGTAATTTACTTGACTTTAAGAAAATTCTGCAATACAATATTGATGAAAACCGAATTTCGACAATTTAATCCAAACAAGTGTCTTTCAGTCGGTTTTTTCGGTTTTCCCGACGGTATGAAGCCCTCTGCATCGCAGAGGGCTTTATATTTATATTAATCTGATATACTCGGATAAACTTTTCAGTTGATTGTCTGTTTTATAAGTAAAGTATTCTCTAAGTAGCCTTAAAGCGCGCTTTTCGCCGTCGGGGGTTATAAAGTCTTTTTCAAAAGACTTTCCGTCAAGCTTCCTTAAAACGTTGTAGGTTACTTGGCTTGCCCCTATCCCTTTGCCGCAGCCGTAGCAGGTGAACGCGCCCGCGTCCATATCGAAGCGCAGCTTGTCGGCGTTTACCAAATCCGCCCCACACTCCGTGCAGTTATCGAGCGCAATGCCGTAGCCCGACTTCCGCAAAGCAAAGGTTAAAAATTTTATTAATGGCAACTTCTCGTCATATGCGCACATATCCGAAAGAGTTCTTACGCACTCGGAGAAAATTTCGGCGCACTCGTCCCCCTCGTAGGTGAGGGCGTTGACTGCCTCTATTACCGCGCTTGCCGCGTAAAACTTGTTTATATCGGTGCGGAGGTCGTAAAAGCTTTCGCACTCCGAACAGTTGATTACGGTGAACTTGTCCCCCCGCTTTGCCAAAATATATTCCGCAAAGCAAAAGGGCTGGGCGGCAAATTTTAATTTTGCGTTGGGCTTTTTAACGCCCTTTATCCCCGCCGAAATTTTTCCGTACTCGGCGGAAAGCAAAGTTAAAATTTTATCGTTTTCGTTGTAATCAACCGCCCTCAACATTAAGGCGTTAACTTTTATATCCATAAATAATTTTTATTTTTAGGTACAAGCTATTTTCAAGAGGTGTACTATGAAAAGAGATAAAGACGCAGCTGAACTTGCTTGGAAAATGTTTGAAAAGACGGGCAACGTAAGCTATTATATGCTTTACAAACAATTAGACGGAAAAGAATAATTATTCGGTATATATATCCTTGATTAAACCGGGGCGGTTACGCCAGTCTTCTTCTACGCGGACGTAAGTCGTCAAAAAAACTTTTGCGCCGAGGAATTTTTCCATACCCTCACGGGCGAAGGAGGAAACCTCCTTTATTGCCCTGCCCTGCTTGCCGATAAGTATGGCTTTGTGGTTGGGCTTTTCGCAAACTATGTCAAGGTTTACTTCGTAAGTGCCGTTTTCTTTGCGCTTAAACTCGTTGATAACGATTCCCACGCCGTGCGGAATTTCTTCGTCGAATTTGAGAAGAATTTTCTCGCGCATAATCTCGGCAACCATAAACTTTTCGCTCTTGTCCGAAACGATGTCCTCGGCGATAACCTTTTCACCCTCGGGCATCCGTTCAACGAGATAATTTTCAAGCTTTTTGATATTTTGGTACTTGCGTGCCGAAACGGGGAAGACGTCGCATTCTATCCCGTTTTCGGATAAAATTTGCGCGTCCTTTGCAATGTTTTCCTTGGGCATAATATCTATCTTGGTGTAAGCTATTGCCATAGGTATTTTGCCCGAGGAATATTTCTTTATTAAAGAAATATCGTTTTCGGTTATGCCTGCGTGCCCGTCGTGAACGAAAAGGATAAAATCGACGTCCTTTGCGGTGTCGTCGGTTGCCTTCATCATCATATCGGTAAGGCGGTTCGCGCTCTTGTAAATACCGGGGGTATCAACGAAAACGAGTTGATAATCTTCCCGAGTTAAAACGCCCAAAATAGAGTTGCGCGTAGTCTGGGGCTTAGGCGAAACTATTGCAACCTTTTCGCCCACCATTACGTTTATAAGCGTGCTTTTGCCCGCGTTGGCTCTGCCGATAACCCCTATGAAACCACTTCTCATTTTAGTCCCTTGATAATCCTAATTTTTTCATTACGCGCTCTTCCCGCTCGCGCATTTCAGCCTTGTCCGTATCCGTCATATGGTCGTAACCCAAAAGGTGAAAAAGCCCGTGCGTTAAAAGATAGTTAAGCTCCCGCTCGTAACCGTGCCCGTACTCCTCCGCCTGCTCTTTGGCGCGCTTGGTACATATAGCGATACTGCCCAAAAAAAGGTTGCCCTCCTCGTCAATATCGGCGGGGAAGGCTTTTTTTTGCAGTTTTTTACCCTTTATTCCGTCAAGCGCAGGGAAGCTTAAAACGTCGGTTACCGCGTCCACTTCACGCATTTCGCGGTTGAGCCTTTGAATTTCTTCCTCGTCTACGAGAACGACTTCGGCGGCAAGGTCAATATCGGAAACGACCTCGCCGTCGAACGCACCCGCCAAAGCGGTAAAATTCTGTTCTTCACAATAAATTTTCAACATATTACTTGTTTTTCGAAAGCACTAATTTAGGATATTTTACCCTTGAATGGTACACGCCCGCAAGCTGGTTAATAACCGTCTGCGTTACCACGTTGAGCTCACGCAAGGTGATATTACAGTCAACGAACTGTTCAAGGTTCATACGCTCTTCAACGATAGAGCCGACCAGCGACGCAACCTTGTCTGCGGAACGGTCCGAAAGGGAACGCGCAGCCGCCTCCGACGCGTCGGCAATCATAATGATTGCAGCTATCTTCGAAGTGGGCGTGGGACCCGCATACGAGTAATTTGCTGCGTTCAACTCGCCGTCGCTCATTTTTAAGGCCTTTGCGTAGAAATACTTGATGGGCAAAGTGCCGTGGTGCTGAATTGCTATATCCGCGAAGAATTCGGGCAGCTTGTTCTTTCTTATAAGCTTTGCGCCCTCCCTTGCGTGGGAACGGATAATGTCAACCGAAAGCTCGGGGGTAAGTTCCTTGTGAAGGTCGTACTCGCTTTGGTTTTCGGCGAACATTTCAGGGTTTTTAAGTTTACCTATGTCGTGATAGTACGCCGCCGCACGGGCAAGCTCGGGGTCCTCGTCAATGGCACTTGCGCAGGCTTCGGCAAGCTGTGCCACCACCACGCAGTGGTTGTAAGTACCCAACGCTTGCTGCTTCATTTTCTTGATAAGCTTTGCGTTGTCGGAGGTAAGCTCCCTTAATCTGAACGGGGTCAGCTCGGAGAACATAACCTCTATTATAGGCAGAATTAAAAGGAACAACAGCACCGAGAAGATGCAGTCAAGCATACTGAATACGGCAAGCTCGACGAGCCTTAACATATCTTGTTCCACTATGGTGGAAAGCTGCATTACGACGTTGATTATTACCGTAGGGATAAACAGCACCAAAGCAACCAATACGGTGCCCATTCTGGTCTTTATTCCTCTTAAGAGGAAAATTCCCAAAATACCGCCGCAAATCATAACCAGCAAACCCGAGAAGCCGTCGATGGTACCGATAGCGTGGTCGCCCAAAAACTCGGTTACGCCGAGAGCCATATCGCTGTTTAAGAAGCGGTTGAATATGAATACCTGCAAGCCGTAAATGAACGTAAGGAAAATCGCGTTTCTGTGCCTGAACAGCATAGTCATGATAAGCGGGAAGAAAAGCAGCGGGCGCGCCGACGAGCCGACGTAGTAGCCTACGACGTCCGTAGCGATAAGCGCAACGTACAACAGAAGGAAAATTTCAAAAATCTTTCCGTAGCTTGCAAGTATTCCCTTGTTTTCCATGAAAAAGTAGATATATACGATAAAGGTAAGTATTACCGACGCAACCGCGACGGTTATTACGTTATTGACGTTACCGAGAATAAACGGAATAACGTTACCGTTGGTATTTATAACCAGCATTATAAACAAGGTTACAAGAAGTAAAATCTGACAAACTATAAAAATCAGAATACTTAGTGCAATCTCTTTATTGCTAAGCTTGCTCTTAGTCAATTTTCTTCCTCCTCTTTCGCGTTCTTCCCGTCGTGCCTTTCGTAAGCCTTTACGATTTGCATTACGAGCGGGTTACGGACGACGTCTTTATCCGAAAGCCAAACTACGGATATTCCGTCCACGTCTTTTAGCACTTTAACCGCGTGTTCAAGCCCGCTTTTCTTTCCTTCGGGCAAGTCGATTTGGGTTATATCGCCCGTAACGACCATTTTGGAATTGTCGCCTAAACGGGTTAAAAACATTTTCATTTGCTCACGCGTGGTGTTCTGCGCCTCGTCCAAAATTATGAAGGCGTTCGATAGCGTGCGCCCGCGCATATACGCCAAAGGCGCAACCTCGATAGTGCCGCGCTCCATAAGCTTTAAATAGGTTTCCGAGCCGAGCATTTCTTCGAGGGCGTCGTATAAAGGTCTTAAATAGGGGTCAACCTTGGTCTGCAAATCTCCGGGAAGAAAGCCGAGCTTTTCGCCCGCTTCCACTGCGGGGCGGGTAAGAATAATCTTGTCCGCCTGCTTTTGCTTATAGGCTTGAACGGCAAGGCACACCGCAAGGTAGGTTTTGCCCGTGCCCGCTGGTCCTACACCGAAGGTGATAGCGTCCTTTTTGATACGGTCTACGTAGGTTTTCTGCCCTACGGTTTTGCACTTAATCTGTTTGCCGCGGAAGGTAACCGCGACGGTGCCCGAGGACAGCTTGCAAATATCCTTTGCCCTGCCCTCTCGCGCCAATTCAAGGCAGTAAACCACCCTGCCCTTGTCGACGGCTTCGCCCTTTGCGGCAAGCTCTATCAAGCTTTCGACCGCGTCCGTGGCTATGTTAACGCCGCCCTCCGCGCCGCTTATTACGATTTGTACGCCGTCAACGCGGATAATAACGCCCAACTCTTGCATAATGAGATTGACGTTCTCGTCAAACGTCCCTAAAAATCTTTGCAATATATCGGCGTTTTGCGCGTTAATCTTTCTTATGCTTTTATCCATATCTAACTTAGGTTGATACTTAGTTTGTGCAAGTAAGTGTAATCTATGAGGTACAACACACCGCCCTCGGTGGGGTTTACCGTATGGGTGCGGGTCAGAATATTTTCTTCCTCTAAAAGAATTGACGAATACGCCTCTTTAAGGCTTAAATCGTTATCCGCCTCGGCGAAGTATTCGGCGTGACCCGTGCACTCTATTTCAGCAAAGCCCGCGGCAAGGCAAGGTATTTCTTCCTCGCCCGCAAGCGTGTGCGCGTAGATGAGCGTATCGCCCTTTTTTACGCCGTACCCCACTTCCACCGCCGCCGTGCCGCACACCGCAACGATATTTCTTACGACGCCATTGCAGTCGCTTATAAGCGGTTTGGGGTCTACCGTGGCAAAATTCTCCTCGTCCACCTGCACGTCGACTATTAAAACGCTTCCGTGCTTTTCAATATTACAGAAAGTAACTTGCGGCAAAGCAAGTATTCTGCCCGTGGCAACCGAGTAGTTGAACGACGAAAAAGGTTTGAATTCCTTTGCGCCCTCGTCGTAAACGATTTTGCGGACTTCGGGTTCCAGGTAGCTACCGCTGCCGCTGACCTCGATTTTTAAAACGAAGGAATTTGCCGCGACGCAAGCGGTTATAAAAGCCGCCGCCCCCGCGATAAGTCCCGCACGGACAGATAAAAAGGACAAAAGTCTGTTTTTTCGGCTTTTCCTAATTACCGTTACATTATAGCACGGCTTGTCAAAAATTGCAAAAACTTTTTGGGTATCTTTATCTTTAACCTCGAATATGAACGCGGCACCCTCTTTTTTGCAGTTGAAAACGGCGATTTTAGCCTTTTTAAGCTTTCTTAACGCGCCCTCCGCCGTGGAAACGATTGAAATTTCGGCTCTGTTATTCAACGGTGATTACCTTTATATTGCCCTTTATAAAAATATCTTCCTCGAAGTACTTGCCCACTTCAAGCTTTTCGCCCTCTAAAATTATAGAGGTTTTCCTTTGCAGAAGAACTATTCTTTCGGGGGAATACTCGGCAATGCTTTTGACACTGCGGAAGTACCCGCCGAACGACGGCACGACCGAAAAAGATTTTAAAGTATCCCCGCCCAATTCTTCCATAATCTGCTCTAAAAGTTTCATAAAATAAATTATGCCCGCGGACAGACGGATATACCCAGCATAGTTAAGCCGGTCAAAAACGCAGAGATGCGGTGCTATACAAGGCGCACGCGGCTTTGACCGCCGCGAGTTTACTTTGCGTAAATGAGCAAGGCAAAACGCAAGTGCAACACAGTAGAGTGCCGTATATATGCGTTTTTATTAAAACCTCGTAAAAACAACATTACTTACAAATTACGACCCTCTTCGTAAAATCACCTATTATATAATCGGCGTATGGCGAAAAAGATATTTATGACGAGTTTTAAGGGTGGTACGGGTGTAACCACCTGCGCCGTGGGTCTTGGCGTTGCACTTGCCAAAATGGGCGAGCGCACGCTTATTGCGGACGGCGACTTCCGCACGGGCAGCGCGACTATTATAGGCGAGTGCCGAGATTTACAGGTTTACACTTTGGGCGATTACGAAAAGGGCGCGTGCCGTGCAAAGCAAACGCTGACCTTTCACCCCTTGAACAGCAACCTCTGCTTTATGCCGTCTATGGGCGTAACCGACCTATCCGTTGCGGCAAAGGCTATAAAAGATATTGACGGGCTGTTTGATTATATTCTTTTAGACAAAATTGCGCCCGAGGTCTGCGACGGCGCGCTGATAGTTACCGAGCCGTTCACCCCCTCGGTTAAGAGTGCGGACTGTTGCCGTTCGGCACTGTACGACGGCGGGGTCAAGGATATAGGACTTATCGTAAACAAAATCAACGGCGGGCAGATTTTAAACGGCGAGGTTATGACCGCGCACGAAATTGCAAGCCTTTTGCATTTGCCGCTTAAAGCCGTGATACCCGAGGACCTGACCCTATCCGCCGGAAACTGGAAGCAACCGACGATGAAGGCGTTTAAGGCGGCGGCGGAAACGATAACGGGCAAGTGCGAAGGGTTTTGCAATATCTTAAAAGGCTACGGCGGAATTAACGGAGTAATTAAAAGAAAGATGAGGGCGAAATTATGAAAACTACTTCTATACTTTTGGACAGGGACGATATGTCCGACTTCGAGCGGGGTTTGTTTTTAAAGGATATCGGGCGCGTCAACGAGGAGTACTTCGAGTGCGAGGGCACCCCCTCCTTGGAAATAACCCGCACCGACGACGGGTTCTTGGTGTGCGTGATATTTTCCACCCGCCGCATTAAATCCCTAAAACACCCGATATAAAATAAAGCCGTGCGGCACCCGCCGCACGGCTTTCAATTTAACCTTTGATAATTCGTACTATTCTTTGCAGCTCCGAGTCGTCGGGCGTTACCAGCCAGTCGGCTTGCACCGTTTGGCAACCGTCGTTTGCCGTAAGCCCTACGCCGTGGATGCAGTTGCCGTTCGGCCAGTAAATCTGCGCGGTGGTAAGCTTTAACGCCTCACCCGTGAAGTAGTTGGTAAAGGTCGTTTGCATTATTCCCTTGCCGTAGCTTCTCTTGGTGCCGTAAGCACCGTCCGCCCAAGTTAAGAATTCCGAACCGAAATCCGAAAGGAAAATATTTTCGTACTTCAAAAAGTCGTAGCTTACAAGCACGCCGATAAGTGCCTCGGACGCGCTTGCCGTGCCCGAGTTTGCAAGCACGTACACCTTGGTATCCCTCGGTACCAGCCAGCTTCCCGTATCGTATATCTTGCAGTTGTAGGTTTCCTCTTTGCCGCTCTTATAGCGCGCCGTCATTGCGACGTAGGTTCCGCCGCCCATCGACGAGGTGAAGTATCCCGCCATATCCTGCATAACGTCAACGTAGCCGCCGCCGTTATCGCGCAAGTCTAAAATCATCGAAGTGCAGTGGCTGGCGTTGAACTGTCTGACCAAATAGCCGAACTCGTCCGCCGCCGTGCCGAAGAACTGAGACATACTTATATACGCCGTGCCCTCGGGAAGATACTCTATCTTCCTGTCCGCCACCTTCTTAAGCCCGGTTACTTCGCCGTTGCCGTTTAAGGCGGGCGTCCACGCCGAGTCGTTGGTCGCCATAAACGTGTAGCTTGCGTTGTACTCTTGCTTGGATACCGTGAAGTCTTGAACGCCTTCGCCCGTGTACGCCGTTAAGGTGAACGTAACGTTCGCGGGTATGGGGTCGACGAAGTTGCCGAGCGCGTCCTCGTTGTCGAAGCTTGCCGTTACCCCGTTATAGCTTCCGCCCGTAAGAAGGTAGCCCGACCTCAAGCCCGCCGCCTCTGCGGGTGAGTTGCCGACGACCATCACGAGAAGGCATCCGCCGTCGGGATAGAGCGAGCAATCGCCCGCCTTTAAAAAGCTGTAAGAAAAGCCTATGCCCGCCTTTTCGCCCGAGTTGTCCTTTATAAGCGCCTGCAATTCTTCTGCAGTGTAGTACTCAGAATAAATATCAAGGCGGCTGACGATTTCGTCGATAGACAAGTCCTCAAGCCCCTCCTTGTCCATTTCGTCGTAGTAATAATAATTTGCTTTTATGGTATTTAAAATCCACTTTTTAGTGTCGGTCGTACCGAACAAACCGCACCCCGAAAAGATTACGGTCAGCATTAAAATTGCGGCGGCGATAAGGGTCGTAACCGTCCTGAAAACAGTTTTCTTCATATGGCTTAAATTCCTTTTTACTTAATAATATAAAGATAGCGCAAAAGCTCGAAAGTAACCGCGTCGGAGAATTTGCTTAAATCGAGCCCCGTGTTTTTGCGGATACTTCTAAGCCTGTACATAAGCGTGTTGCGGTGCATATAAAGTCTGCGCGCCGTTTCGGAAATATTCATACCCGATGCAAGGTATGCTTCCACCGTTTGCATCATACTTTGGTCTTCGAAAATTTTTGCAAAGTTTTTCATCTCAAAGCCCGAAGTCAGCATCTCTCTAACAGATTTGGGCAGCGCGGCAACCACCTCGCGGTAGTTCACGTTTTTGCCCTCTTCTCCGTCGAAAAATCTGTTTATTTCAAGCATATCAGGCACTCTTTTAAAATTTACGGCTTCTTTTTCAACGCCGTCGCCATCAAAATTTTCGCTCATAATTTTAACTCCGTAACTATACTATATCAAGTTTTTGCCATTTTTGCAATAATTTTTCAAAATCTACGAATTTAACTTAGGTTTTATAATGGTTTTTTACGCAAAATTGCACACACTTATTCCATAGGTATTTTTTACCCTTACAAAGTCAATAAAAAAGGCGTTGCCCCCGCAATATGCCCGTTTTAAGCCCACTTTTGTACCCAATTCCCGTGCGGGCGCGCACGCATTTTTAACATTTTATAAGCGAAAAAGAGGGGTTATATTGTTGACAACGGGTTTGGTTTGGTATAAAATGTAAAAGACAAGAGCCACATTTAAAAAATTTTTACCGCCGTTTTTGCGGTACTCACAATACATAACACGGAGATGTACGATTTATGGGAAACAAGAAAGATTCGAATAAACGTCCCAACAAAGTAGTTGCGCTGATAACTTATATCCTTGCGCTCATCGCTTTATTGTTGGGCTTGTTTTTGCCTTACGGCACCGACCCCGCGCTCAACGGAACTACCGGTGCAATTTGGGCGTTCCAGTTACCCGACGCGCTTTCAAGGGCCGTGCCCGTTGATGCGCTGGTTAATTTGATTAAACCCGAAGGAACTTTAATCGAAGGCGCAGCACCGTTTGCCTACCCTTTGCTTATCACGCTTAACGGCGTTATCGAAGGCGGTTACGATTTAGCCGCACTTTTCACCGTGCTTTACGCACTCGTAGTGCTTGCGGGACTTATCGCTTTGATACCCGCTATCGTTAGCACCTTCAGCAAGAAGTCGAAGAAGAACACCGCGTTAAGCGCTGCAAGCTTTATTGAAGTGGTTGCGTTCCTTTTCGTATCCTTCTTCGTATTCGTTCAGCTTACGAATTTCACCTTCCTTGCAGCGTTAGGTCTTACCGGTGAATCGACTTATCAGTGGAGCTATCCTCTCCTCGGCGCGTTCGGCGGCACCTTCCTTATGCTCGTTATCCAAAGCATCTTCTACAAAAAGGGCAGCGGCGTATTCAAATTCGTTTTGCTTCTTTTGTCTACGCTTGCACTTATGCTTGCGGTTTACAACGTCGGCGCGATTATCCCTCCTCTTGACGCACCCCTCTCGGAATTAATCGGAAAAACCGAAGGCCTTTTCGACGGCAAGCTTTATCACTCGGCTACGCTCGGTTCTATTATCGGTATCGTTCCCGTGTATATGCTTTTCTGCGGCGGCGCGGAAGGAAGCTTACTTCCCACCCTCAGCACAGCCATCGAGGGTATGACGGTGCTTCAAGAAACGCTGTTCCTTTGCGCGCTTATCCTTGCGCTTTTGGTTCTTATCAACTTCCTCCTCGACGCGATGGGACTTGGCAAGACCACCAAGCGTTATATGCTCGTAAGCAATATCATAAGATACACGCTTGAGCTTGTTGCGGCAGCACTCGTTATTGCCCTTCCCTTCTTCATTAAAAACGACGCGGGCGAGCAAATCGAAGTTACCGGACTTATGAGCCTCGTAATTGCGTTGCTTGCACTTATCGCACTTATCCTAAATATTATAAGGCTCGTTAGATTTGACAAGAAGAGAAAGAAGGTTCAGCAAGCCGTTGCGGCTGAAATGAACAGAGCTACGACCGGCGCAGTTGCTGCAAACGCACAACCCGCAGCGCAGCCCGCTACCGTTGAAGAAGAAAAGCCCTACGTATACACCCCTCCCGTATACGCTAAGGAAGAAGAAGTCAAAGAAGAACAAGAACCCGCCGAGGTTTACAACCCCGTTATCTACAATGGACCTACCGACGAGTTTATCAATACCCTTTCCACCGACCAGAAAATCGAATTCTCGAGAGTATTCCTTGAACGCCAAAACGGCAATATCGGTTACATTCCCGAGTATATCGTAGGCGGCAAGAACGACAGATTCTTCAACAACGTATTCATCTACTTTGCAAGGCTCAGAACTATCGTCTCCGACGGCTTGTTCAACAAGATGTACGAATACGGCAATATAATGTAAGTTATAACAAATCAAACACAAAGCCCCGACGGGTTACCGTCGGGGCTTTTGATATAATGTCGGTCTAAAATTTAATGTAACTTAATAAATACCTTTACTCCATCGTCGTCGCGCTCTATCTCGCCAAGGCAGATACTTCTTACGATGTACATTCCCCTTCCGCTTTCCGCAAGCACGTCGGGCTTGGGCGGCGTAAGGTTTACGCCGTTAAAGCTGGGCGAAAGTACCCGTATGCAGATTTTGCCGTCTAAAAGCTCGCATTTAAGCTCCGCCCCCTCTCCGCCGTGGATAATCACGTTTGAGATAAGCTCGCTGGATACGAGCCGGCTTGCAAAGATATCTTCTTCCGCCACGCCGAAGGTTCGTAAATCTTCGGCAAGGGCTTTTAACCTTGCAGACATTTCGTTTAAATCGTCAACCTTGAAAGTAATCATATGATAAGCGCGTCCTTCAATTTTTCAACGATTTTTCTCTCCGCACGGGAAACGAACATCTGGGACACGCCCAAAATTTTGCCTACTTCCGCTTGCGACTTACCCTGTACGTACCTTAAGGTTATAACCTGCTGCTCGGTGGGGTCAAGCTTTTGTATCTCGGTCTTTAACGCCTCCGCGTCCTCAAACGCCTCGAAGTTATCGGTATCGGCGGGGATGGCGTCGTAAAGCGCGGCCTCCTTCTCCCCGTCCTCTGCGTTAATGCGCGTATCCAAGCTTACGGGCGCACGGCACTCCAAAGCTTCGATAATAAGCTCTTCGGAATACCCAAGCTTTTCCGCAAGGTACGCTATCGTGGGCTGTGTGCCCGTATTTTTGTAGTAATCGTTCTGCACCTCACGCACCCTTGCCGCAACGGTGTAAACCCTTCTGGGGAGCCTAACCGAACGCGAAAAGTCGCGGAAGTAGTTTTTAATCATACCCGTTATGGTGGGCGTAACGTAGGTCGTAAAGCGGTTGCCCAAATCGGGGTCGAATTTTTCAACCCCGGAAATTAACGCTTCGGACGCGACCTGCAAAAGGTCGTCGTACTCCACGCCTCTGCCCGAAAACTTCTTTGCAAGAATTTCGGCAATATTTAGGTAATTTTCAACCAGCCTGTTCCTAAGCTTTATATCGTGAGTAAGCCTGTAAAGACGGAACAGCTCGTTTGCCTCGCTTTCGTCCATCATATTTTTAAAGTTACTCTTTCGATAATATCGCCGCGGCGAACTATATCGCACTCCTTAACCAACGCGGAAACGAGGGCAAGGGAAAGCTCGTTCTCCCCTTCCTTAGGCGTGCCGCCCTCACCGTACACGGTGCAGACTACCTCTTCACCGCCCGCAAAGGTTGCCGTAACACTTTCAAAGCCGCAGTTTTTTAAGATAATCGCGCTTTCGGTTACGCAAACCTTGAAGTCTTCAAGTTCGTCCAGGTCAAGCCCGTGCGCACTGCACACCGCGCCGCAGACGAGACGAAGCGCCGTCATATACTCGCTGTCCGCAAGATGAAATTTAACCGTAAAGTCTTTCATTAACGAATCTCCATAAGAGTATTGAGAGAGCAGATTTCAAACAGCTTTTTCACGTTGGGACGAACGTTCTCCAAAACCGTTTTGTAGCCGTCGGCTTTCAGCTTTTTATAGATTTTAACGAAGGTGCCTATCGTGGTGCTGTCAATGAAGGTCAGCGCGGCACAGTCGAAAATAATATCCTTATTATCGTGCTCGTAAGCGGCTGTAACCTGCGCGTAAAAATCTTCGCTGGTTGCTGCGTCGATTTCGCCCGAAAGCGAAAATATAAGCTCTTTTTCTGCCGACAAAAGTTTTACTTGTTGCATAACCCGTCCTTTTTCCTTTTAATGTATTTATTTATAACCCGCAGGCGCGCCGAAAAAACAACGCCGTTAGATTTTTCAGGGCTTAAAGCCCGATAAAAATTCTTTTTTATTCAAATATCCAAGCCCGCCCGTCAAATTAAAACCGAGCTTGTACGATACGAGGCACTGCCTTTTTGCGCCGTATTTTTTGTTGAGCGCACCGTCGCCGTACTTCTCGTCGCCCAAAACGGGGCAACCGATATGTGCAAGGTGGGCGCGTATCTGGTGGGTCTTGCCCGTGTGCAAGGTAACCTCAACCAAGGCGGTATCCCCGCACTTTTCAAGTATGCGGTACTCGGTTACGATTTTAACCGAGCCTTTAACTTCCTTGTCAAAAACTTTTACAAGGGAGTTCCCTGCGTCCTTCTTTAAATACGCCGTTAATACTGCGCCGTCCGTTTTAAAATTATTTTTACAGCGGGCAAGGTAGGTCTTTGAAACCCGCCTTTCCTTAAAGGCTGATAAAAGCTCTTCCTCCGCCGCCTTATTCTTCACAAAAGCTATAAGCCCCTTGGTGTTTCTGTCAAGGCGGTGCACGGCGTAAAATTCGCCGCCCGCTTGCAATTCGCATAAAAGCGCGGAGGTTTCAACGCCGTCAAGCTTGTCCGCAATCAGGATATTTTCGTCCTCGAAAACTACCTCGTGGCTTTTAAGCCCCTCTTGCTTGGGGGTGGTGTAATAAGTTACCTCGTCCCCCGCCTTCAATTGGAGGCTTTTACCCACGCGCACGCCGTTGACCTTAATATCCTTTGCACGCAAAAGCGCGGCAAGGCAGAACGAGCCTTGCGGATAAGTCGAGTCGGTAAACTCTTTTAAGCTTGCGGGGGTAGAAACGGTGAACTTTTTCATATCCAAATAAATATAAGGTGAATTATATACGCGCCCAAAAACGCCAAAAGGAATTGGAACGCGACGCACTTTAACGAGAACTTCAACCCCACCTCTTTGCAAGACGCCGAAAAAGCCGAAATGCAAGCGGGGCTTAATAAAATGAAAGTGCATACGGCAAGGGTTGCCGAAAGGGTCAGACCCGTGCCGAGGGGCATTAAAAGTGCTACGGTTGCGGCGATGTTTTCCTTGGCGGCAAACCCGCCCAGGATAGCGTAGGCTACCCGCCAGTCGGTTACGCCCATGGGGTAAAATACGGGCAGAACGACCTTGCTGATATTACAAAGCATACTCTCCTCCGCCGTTTCCACGTAGCTAAACGAAAAGGAAAAGTGCGACAGTAGCCACGAGATAACGCAGAAAAGCATTACCACGCCCGCCACCTTCATTATAAACCCTTTTATATAAAAATACAACTTAATTGCCACGGCTTTAAGCTGGGGCACGCTTATAGGGGTAACCTCGGAAAGTAAATCTTCCTTGCCCCCCTTCATAAGTAGCGAGCACAGCAAAGCTATGGCAACGCCTGCGAAGTAAAACGCGGTTATCACGGGGAAGGGGTTTTCAAACAGCGGAGATAAAAAGGTTAAGAACACGGGCAGCTTTGCGCCGCACGGCACGAAGGGCAGAATTGCCACGGTGCGCTTTTGCGCGCTTTTGGTGGAATACCCACGTGTGGTTAAAATTGCTGCGGAGGTACAGCCGAAGCCCGAGGTTAAGGAAAAAGCCGCCCTGCCCGAAAGCCTTACCTTTTCAAACAGCCCGTCGGTTGCAAAGGCAAGTGCGGAGGTTATGCCGCTTTCGTCCAAAACCGTTAAAAAAAGATACAATATTATAAGCTGGGGAATGAAAGACAGCACCCCGCCCGCGCCGCCTAAAATGCCCTCGGATAGAAGTGAAATCACTATCGGATTTTGCATATGGCAAGTGAGCGCGTCCGAAAGCTTGACGCAGATTAAGTCCTCAACGAGGTCCCTTAAAAGCACGCCCGGCATAATCGGGTGAAAGGCGAGAAAGAACATTAAAAGTATAGCTGCGATAAAGAACGCGAGCGAGAAAAAGCGGTTATAGAAAAGCTTATCGAATTTTGATACCCTTAAATTCCCGCCAGAGTACGCCGCGGATAAAGGTACTGCGGGGTCTTTTTTTATATTGAAATCGAAACCGTTTTCGATAAGCTTTTTAAGCTTTTTGGGCGGGCAGTCGTAGACTGGCACGCCGAGGTGAGCGGATAACTTTTCGGTATCCACCTTGCCGCCCCGCCGCCTTAAATGTGCGGACTTGGTTATATAAACAACCGTTTTAACACCGCTTGCGATTACGTGGCGGGTGAGGTTTAGGCTGTTTTCAAGGGTGAGCGCGTCCACCACGTTTATAACCAAATCGGCGGACTTTACCTCGTCTATGGCGGACTGCTCCTCCATAGAGTACGGGCGGAAGGCGTACATACCCGGCACGTCCGCGTAAGTTATGTTGCCCCTCGTTTTGCGTGCGGGGGAAGTGGTTACGCCGTGAAAGTTGCCCGTGCGCAAATTGCTATTAGTCAGCGCGTTGAAAAGTGTGGTTTTGCCCGCATTGGGGTTGCCCGCAAGCACCACCTTTTTGGTTGCAACCGTCTTTTCCTTGCGGCGTACCTTAAAGCGTGGCAACAGCTTTTTCAATACCTGCGCCCTCATCTCTCTACCTCTATTTTTAGGGCGATAGGCTTGCGTATACCTAAACGAACCGCGTTGCAAGACACGAGCACGCTGGACTTAAAAAGAGAATAGCTTAAAACTTCGACTTGCTCCCCCGCCTTTATGCCGAGTGCCGTCAGCCTTTCAAGCACGCTGCCCGTCAAATCTATCCGCTTTATTTTTGCAATTTCACCCATCTTCAAATCAAAAACGTTCATAGGATAATCTATGAACGCTTGTACGAATTAATGTCGAATTTTGCGGTTTAATCGGTATTTAAATCGTCTTTTAAAATTTGTTCTATATGGCTTAAAGTGGTGCGCATATTTATAAGCACGGCTTTAATGGTTTCTTTTCTCTCCTTTTTCTTTTTTTCGTTACTTTCCCATTTTTCGCAAACGTTATTGCACGGCATATTATGCTTTCTGATATTCCAATGAATTTCGCCATTCGTGCAATGCCCTTGTTTTATAGCCATAAATATCGTTTTCGATTTAACGTAATGCATCATAAAATATTTGCAGTTTTCACACTTTTTCTCTTGTTCCATATTTATATTATATTAGTACCTTTCTACTAAGTCAAGACTTTTCTACTAAAATAGAATAAAATATTTTTAAGGTACATTATGAAAACGAGCGAAATTATAAAAGAGATACTTACTGTAAATAACCTCAGTCAAGAAAAACTTGCGGCAATTCTCAGTGTTTCGCAAAAAGCCGTAAGTAATTGGCTTAACGGTTGCGATACCCCGAAAGCAAGCAGTATGCTTATGATTTATAATAATTTCGGGATAACCCCCAACGAATTATTAGGACTTGAAGAACCTACACATTTTAAGCAAAAATCTAAATAACTTTTAAAGCCCCGCGGCGTTCGCCGCGGGGCTTTATTTACATTACTTTTTAATAAGTGTTAAGG
>CAMWQS010000021.1 GCA_947176485.1 uncultured Clostridia bacterium
TTTACGACGGGTTCGGGAGTGATTGCTTCGCCCGTCCATAAGTATTCTTCTTCGATACCGGTAACTGTCGCCTCGTCTATATCCGCCCGTACGATTTCAAAGGTTTTGGTTATCGTGCCGGTATAATTGCCTTTACCCGTTATAGTTACCGTCGCATCGCCTATATCGGTATTGTCGGAATATTCAACGGTGTAGTCCGTGTCCTTGACGAGTGTTTTTTCGCCCAGTTTTACGACGGGCTCGGGCGTGATTGCCGCACCCGTGTACGCCTCTTTCTCTAAGTCCGCTACCGTTGCTTCGGTTATATCCGCGGCAACGATTTCGAAGGTAACTGTCTTTACCGAGCTATAGTTGCCCTTGCCCGTAACGGTTACCGTTACCGTGCCCAAATCGATATTGGCAGAATACGAAACGGTGTAGTCGGTATCCTTTTCAAGGGCTTTGCCGCTCAAGGTCACTACGGGGTCGGGCGTGATTGCCTCGCCGGTGTAACCGTATTCTTCCTCTATACCCGTTATCTCCGCGTCGTCCAAATCGACTTCGCCGATATCGAAATTCTTAGTTATAACGCCGGTATAATTGCCTTTACCCGTAATGGTTACGGTAGCCTTGCCTATGGCAGTATTGTCCGAATACTCAACGGTGTAGTCCGTGCCCTTGACGAGTGTTTTGCCGTTCAAGGTAAGGGTTACGGTAGGCTCGATTGCCGTGCCCGTCCACGCGTATTTTTCTGCAAGTCCCGTAACCGTCGCCTTGGTTAAGTCCGCCTTCACTATTTCGAAATCCTTCGTTAAAGTGCCGTTGAAGTCGCCGATGCCCGTAACGGTCAGCGTAGCGGTGCCAAGCGCGGTATTATTTTCAAACGATACGGTGTAATCTTGCCCCTTGACGAGTGTTCTTTCGCCCCAGCTGACTACAGGTTCGGGGGTTACGGCTGAGCCGGTGTATTCGTATTCGTCCTCTACGCCCGTTAAAGTTAATTGGTCGACGTCGGCAACGATTTTGAAGTTGACCGTTGCCGTTCCTTCAAAGTTGCCCGTACCCGTTATAATTACTGTGGCAGTGCCCGCGTCTATATTATGCTCGTAGCCGAGCGTGTAATCGGTGTCCTTAACGAGCGTTCTGCCAAGGTCGGTAATGCGGGGCAACGGCTCAACCGCCTCGCCTGTATAGGGCTGCGCCTTTATCTCGGCAACGGTTGCGCCCGTAATACTGCGCGGGTCGATTGTGAAGGTTTTGCTGTTTTTGCCCGAATAATTGCCCATGCCCGTTACGGTAAGCTTAGCTTCACCCGCGTTAATGTTGTTTTCATAACTGAAAGTAAAGTCTGTCGAGGACGAAAGCGTTACACCGTTTACGGTAACGGTTGCGGTAGGTTTTTGCGCCGTGCCGTCATAGGTGCGGTTGCTTATAGTACCTATAACGCACTCGGAAATATCGATGCCGAGTATCGTAAACGTGGTGGTTTTAGTGCCCGTATAGTTGCCTTTACCCGTAATAATTACGGTAGCCTCGCCTGCGCCCGTATTGTTATCGTAGCTGAATTCAAAGTCCTTGTCTTCTGCAAGCGTTGCGTCTAATGCGGGGTCAGTTACCGTAGGTTTCGGCCTTATTTCAAGCCCGTTATTAAAAGCTTGGTCGGCTATCGTGCCAAAAGCCGCGTTTGAAATATTGCGCGGTGAAATAGTAAAATCTTTATAAATCGTACCCGTATAATTGCCTGTACCCGTTATAGTTACCCTTGCGGTACCCGCGTTTTTGTTGTCCTTGTAACTGTATGTAAAATCCGTTCCGCTAACAAGTGTTTTATTTAGTCCGCTATCGGTTACTGTCGGCTTAGGCGTGAATGCACTGCCGTTATAAGTTACGTTGCTTACTGTACCCATCGTGGCGTTAGATATGGCACGCTTATTAACGGTTACCGTTGCAGTTGCTTTGCCCGCGGCGGTACCGTTACTACCTGTCGTTTCGGCAATATTTGCAGTTATAGTTACGGTACCTGCTTTAACCGGCGTAACTACGCCGTTAGAGTCTACCGTTGCAATAGTGGTGTCCGACGAGCTCCACGTTACCGCTCCGTTGTTCGTGTTGCCTTTAAGCGTAGGCGATACGGTACCGCCGCCGTAAGTAACGGTGCCGTAGGTTAAAGTAGGTTTTATTGCTACACCGGTTGTTTTAATTGTAAACGTTACCGGATCTCTCGTGCCGTCCTCCCACTTATAATTTGCGGGTAATGCGAACGTCATTGTAAACGTGCCATAATTATTACCGTCTTTAATAAGCATCGTACTGCCACCACCCGTTCCAAACCTTAAACCGTTAGACGTAATGATAAGATTAGAATCAGTGGTATTTGACGTCCACGCGTAATTAAAATTTGCACCTGGCTCACCCGTCCACGTATTTCCGACTTGTGTGCCCTCGCCATACGAATAAACGTTATAAAAACTCGGCTTAGCCAATGAACCCCAAGTTTGAATGGTTAAGGTTACGGGGGCGGTTGTACCGTCCGTCCAAGTATACGTTGTTGAACCGGTGTTTGCAGGCAACGCAAACGTAATTGAAAACGTGCCGTAGGTCTCACTTGAATCTTTTATAACCATACCCGACGTACTGCCCGAACCCATCTTTAAACCATGGTTTGTAACAACGAAGTTTGAATTAACATTTGAAGTCCACGCATAATTAAACGTAGAGCCCGGAGCTCCTATCCACGATGTGGCAGTTGTTGTGCCCTCGCCATAAGCAAAAACATCCCTTAAAATAGGTTTTTCATATGTAGTCGTTGCCGTTGCTTTTGCCGAATGTTCGGGGGCGGTGATTTGGGTTTGGGTTGCCGAGTCGTCCTCCGCCGTTACATTATTTTTATTAAAAACGTTGAAGCATAGGAATACGGCACAGCCTAAAACGACTGCGCACAGTGCGAGAAATAAGACAAGTTTTAACTTGCCCGTAAGTGTGAATTTAGTTTTCATGTGGTTCGTTCTCCTTCAAAGTGGTTCGTATCTTTGTTAAAAGATTTCAAAGGATTGTAAAAAGCACGGTTATTACCACATATCAGGGGGTGTATCTGCCTTTGGGATTTGCAGATAAATACACCTAATAGCATAATAGATGTATTTTCTTTTTCGACAAAATTTTTACTTTGTAAATAATTAACAAACCGCCGTCGCAATTTGTCGAAATAGCACATATTTTGGGGGCAATTTTTGGTAAATTGTGAAAATTATCAATTTTTTCTTGACATTTGCATATCGTAGTGATATGCTAAGCGTGTAAAAAGTACACCTATTATGCTAATAGGTGTACTTTTTTTGCGCCTTTAAAAGGGCGTTTTTTTATGCAATTTTAAAATTAACCCCCATATATATGGCAAATAATTAAAAAAACGGGCATACTAACGTGCCCGTTTTTTGTAGTTTTTACTATTAAAAGCTTGTGTGAATGGTACGCGAAATTACGTCGTTTTGCTGTTCGCGTGTGAGCTTGTTGAAGTTCACCGCATAGCCCGAAACCCTAATGGTTAACTGTGGATATTTTTCGGGGTGGGCTTGCGCGTCAAGCAAAGTTTCGCGGTTGAAAACGTTTACGTTGAGGTGATATCCGCCGTCCGATACGTAGCCGTCCAAAAGCCCGACCAAATTTTCTATCTGCTGCCCGGGCTCTTTACCGAGCGATGCGGGGGTTATCGAGAATGTGTTCGATATGCCGTCACGCGAGTATTCGTAAGGCAGCTTTGCAACCGACTCAAGCGAGGCAAGCGCGCCGCAGCAGTCCCTGCCGTGCATGGGGTTTGCACCCGGTGCCAAGGGCTGACCCGCCCTTCTACCGTCCGGGGTGTTGCCCGTGTTCTTGCCGTAAACCACGTTAGAGGTTATGGTAAGTATCGAGGTCGTGGGGATACTTTCGCGGTAGGTGTAATGGCTTTTGACTTTGTTCATAAAGGTCTTAACGAGCCAAACCGCAAGCTGGTCCACCCTATCGTCGTTGTTGCCGTACTTGGGATAGTCGCCCTCAATTTTGAAGTCGGTAACTATACCTTCCTCGTTTCTTATAGGGTACACGCTTGCGTACTTGATTGCCGAAAGCGAGTCCGCCGCGCAAGAAAGCCCAGCAATGCCCGTTGCGAAAAATCTGCGGACTTCGGTATCGTGAAGGGACATTTCAAGTGCCTCGTAGCTGTACTTGTCGTGCATATAGTGAATTAGGTTCAAGGTGTTTACGTACAAGCCCGCAAGCCATTCCATCATTTGCTCGTACTTGGCTTTTACCACTTCAAAGTCGAGCTTGCCGTCCCCTTCGACGGGTTCAAAGCAAGGTGAAACCTGCATCGCCTTTCCGTCCTTATCCTTGACGATTTCGTCCTTGCCGCCGTTGATGGCGTACAAAAGGCACTTTGCAAGGTTGGCGCGTGCGCCGAAGAATTGCATATCCTTACCGACGCGCATACCGCTTACACAGCACGCTATGCAATAATCGTCGCCAAGCTCGGGGCGAAGTAAGTCGTCGCTTTCGTACTGGATAGCCGAGGTCTTAATAGAAAGGTCGGCGCAGAAGTTTTTAAAGCCTTGAGGTAAGCGTTTGCTCCAAAGTACCGTAAGGTTGGGCTCGGGCGCGGGGCCTAAGTTTGTAAGAGTGTGCAAAATTCTGAACGAGGTTTGGGTAACCAGCGTTCTGCCGTCTATGCCCATTCCGCCTACGCTTTCCGTAACCCAAGTGGGGTCGCCCGAGAAAAGCTCGTTGTATTCCTTGGTGCGCATAAACTTGACTATTCTAAGCTTCATTACGAAGTGGTCGATAAGCTCTTGAGCGCCGTTTTCGTCAAGCACGCGGTTGTCGATATCGCGCTTGATATAAATATCGAGGAAGGTCGAGTTTCTGCCTATGGACATTGCCGCGCCGTTTTGGTCCTTGACGGCGGCAAGGTAGCCGAAGTACAAAGCTTGGATAGCCTCTTTTGCCGTTGTCGCGGGCTGGGAAATATCCACGCCGTAAAGCTGCGCAAGGGCTTTTAAGTTTTTAAGGGCTTTGATTTGCTCGGAAAGCTCTTCGCGGTTTCTAACCTTGTCGGGGGTCATATCACCGTCCATATTGAGCTTGTCCTGCTCCTTCTGCGCGATAAGGAAGTCAACGCCGTACAAGGCAACGCGGCGGTAGTCGCCCACTATTCTGCCCCTGCCGTAGGTATCCGGCAAGCCCGTCAAAATATGGGCTTTGCGGGCGCGGCGCATTTCGGGGGTGTAAGCGTCGTACACTCCGTCGTTGTGGGTCTTGCGGTATTTTGAGAAGATTTCTTTAACTGCGGGGTCAAGCTCGTAGCCGTACATATTCAGGGCTTGCTCCGCCATCTTTATTCCGCCGAAGGGTTGAAGGGCGCGCTTAAAGGGCTCGTCGGTTTGAAGCCCGACGATTTTTTCAAGCTTTTTATCGATATAGCCCGCGTCGTGGGATAAAAGGGTTGAAACGGTTTTCGTATCCGCGTTGAGGACGCCGCCCGCCTTCCGCTCTTTTTCGGAAAGGGACATAATCTCTTTCCACAGCCGTTTGGTCGCCGTAGTCGGGGGCGCAAGGAAGTTGCCGTCGCCCTCGTAAGGGGTGTAGTTGTGCTGAATGAAGTCCCTTACGTTGACCTCGTCGTTCCATTTGCCGTGGGCGAAACCTTCCCAAGCCTTAAAATCCATATCTTTACCTCTTAATAAGTATTGTCGTTAGTGGATAAAATTTTTCTTGCGTTGTCTATGCGCGCCTTCGTCGGGGGCTGAGTGCCTTGCAAAGGATAGCATATGCCCAACTTTTCATACTTTACTTCGCCCATCGTGTGGTAGGGCAAAACCTCTACCTTCTGCACCGTCTTTAAGCCGTTTATAAAGTCCTTTAAACGGTATAGGCTTTCGTCGTCGTCCGTGAGGTTCGGAACGAGAACGTGCCTTATCCAAACTGGCGTGCCGTTTCCCGAAAGAAAACGGGCAAATGCGAGTGTGTTTTTATTGTCGTGCCCCGTGAGTTTTATGTGCTTGTCCGCGTCGATATGCTTGATATCTAGCAGCACGAGGTCGGTATATTCTAAAAGCTTTTTATGCTTTTGCACGGTTTTTTCGTCTTTGGCGTTAAACGTTACGCCCGAGGTATCGAGCGCGGTGTTGATACCTTCTTCTTTAAGGAGTTTAAAAAGCTCGGTTACGAAGTCGATTTGAATGAGCGGCTCGCCGCCAGAAACGGTTACGCCGCCACGGCTTATATAGCTTTTATATTTTAAAACTTCCTTTACAACTTCTTCGGGCGCGTACTCTTTGCCGCCGTTTACGCTCCAAGTGTCGGGGTTGTGGCAGTATTTACAGCGCATCGGGCAGCCTTGCATAAATACGACGAAGCGTATTCCGGGGCCGTCCACCGTGCCGAAGCTTTCAAAAGAATGTACGTAACCTTTCATAGTTCAAACAATAGGGGCTGTTTTACGATTTTAAAACAGCCCCTCGTCATTTTATTATAGTTATCTTCACCCCGTTTGTCAAACGAATTACACTAAATATTGTGCCGAATTTTTTCGCCACGGCACAAGATATTGAAAAGGCGGCGCATACCCCGCTTTAACAAATTATTTTAAATTTAGAACAATACCGTTGACTTTTTCAGTAAAATAGGCTAAAATCAAAAGTGCGACATCAACTAAATATTTTTGCGTCAAATGGGTATACTTCGGTAGAGGTGTATCTTCTTTTGTAATACTATATCCATTTGCGTATTAGTTGGTGTCGCAACCTACGAGAAGTGCATTTTCTATATGTCGCTCTCGTTTGGGAGCGGCATTATTTTTTTACAAGGAGATATATTATGAAAAAGAAACTTCTACCGTTACTTCTCACCACACTTTGTGCTTGCACCTTTGCCTTCGGTTTTACCGCTTGCGATAACGATACCACCGATGATTCTGAGAATATTATAATCACGGTAAAATACTCGTTAAACAGTGATGAAGAAAGTTATTCAGTTACGGGTGTTGAACCTAAAAACGCAGACGAGGTTGTAATAGCTTCCGAATATGAAGGTCTACCCGTAACTGCTATCAGCCGGTATTCATTCAGCGATTGCGCATCACTTAAAAGTGTTATAATTCCCGACAGCGTTACTTCAATTGGTGAATATGCGTTCTACGGTTGTACTTCGATTTCAGAATTAACTATCCCCGACGGAGTAGCCTCAATAGGAAGCCATATGCTTTACGGCTGTACTTCACTTACAAATATTACTATTCCAGACAGTGTTACATATATAGGTAGTTGCGCATTCCTAAATTGCTTTTCGCTTACAAGCATATACGTTCCTAGCGGGGTTACATATATCGGTGAACACGCATTCTGTAATTGCAATTCGCTTGCAAGTATAACGATACCTAACAGCGTTATCTCTATCGGTAGCGGAACGTTTCTTAATTGTGAACTACTTACTATTTATTGCGAGGTGGAAGAACAGCCAAACGGTTGGTACGCACGGTGGAATGACTCGGGCTGCACCGTGGTTTGGGGGTATAAGGGCGAAAATTAAAATTTTACATAGTAAAAGGCGGGTTGGTGCCCGCCTTTCTTAGTGGTTTAGTTTTTTTCCGAGCGGAAGATAAGCTCGTCGTCCTTGACGTCGACGGTTACCGTTTCGCCGGGTAAGATATGGTTTGCAAGTATTTCGTCCGAAAGCCTATCCTCAATGCGCTTTTGCACGACCCTTTTTAACGGGCGCGCACCGTACATATCGTTGTAGCCCTCGTCCAAAAGCTTATCCATTGCCGCGTCCGAAATGTTCAAGGTGATATTTCTGTCCTTAAGCCTTGCGGAAAGCCCGTCGATAATTTTGTAACAGATTTTGCCCGCTTCCTCCTTGCTGAGCTTGCGGAAGATAATTATATCGTCAATTCTGTTTAAGAACTCGGGCTTGAATTGCTCTTTGAGCGCGTCGTTGATGTTGTCCTTCATATTGTCGTAGCCCGCGTCCGCCTCGTCGCCCGAGGTGAAGCCGAAGTTGGACATCTTCTTTATTTGGCTTGCGCCGACGTTGGAGGTCATAATTATAATAGTATTCTTGAAGTTGATTACCCTGCCCTTGCTGTCCGTAAGTCTGCCGTCGTCGAGAATTTGCAAAAGGACGTTGAACACGTCGGGGTGGGCTTTTTCGACTTCGTCGAAAAGTACTACGGAATAGGGCTTTCTTCTCACCCTTTCGGAGAGCTGTCCGCCGTTGTTATCGTCGTAGCCGATATATCCCGGAGGCGCGCCTATGAGCTTGGAAACCGAGTGCTTTTCCATAAACTCGGACATATCCATTCTTATCATAAGCCGCTCGTCGCCGAACATAACCTCGGCAAGGGCTTTGGCAAGGTCGGTTTTACCTACGCCGGTGGGGCCTACGAATATGAAAGAGCCGATGGGTTTGTTGGGTTCGTTAAGCCCCGCACGCGCACGTCGTATCGCCTTGGATACGGCGGAAACCGCCTCGTCCTGACCTATGATGCGTTTGTGTAAATTCTCTTCCAAGTGAAGGAGCTTTTCGCTCTCTTGCTCGGTAAGCTTAACGACGGGCACGCCCGTCCAGCTGCTGACTATATCCGCGATTTCGTTGCTGCCTATGTTGGGCGCAGTGGTCTGTTTTTCGCCCTTCCAGTCGGAAGTCAATTTTTTAATCTTTTCCTGCACTTCGTTGATTTCATCAACGAGCTTTTGCGCTTGGGAATAATTTTCGCCCTTTGCCGCCTTGTTCTTTTCAAGGTTTAGGCGCTTTAACCTTTCTTCAAGCTCCCTCACTTCGTCGGGGCTGTTAAGGCTGTTAAGGCGCGCACGCGAAGCCGCCTCGTCGATGAGGTCGATTGCCTTGTCAGGCAAAAACCTATCGGTGATATATCTGTGAGAGAGTGTCGCCGCGGCAATTATAGCCTCATCGGTGATAACTACTTTATGGTGCGCCTCGTACTTGTCGCGAAGTCCGCGAAGAATTGCGATGGCGTCGTCCACCGTAGGCTCGTCAACCTGCACGGGCGTGAAACGGCGTTCGAGCGCGGCGTCCTTTTCAATGTACTTTCTGTACTCCTCCAAGGTGGTTGCGCCGATGGTCTGCAATTCGCCGCGGGCAAGCATGGGTTTTAAGATGTTTGCCGCGTCCATATTGCCGTCCGAGGTTGCCCCCGCGCCGACGATTTGGTGAATTTCGTCAATGAAAAGAATGACGTTGCCGCTGTTCTTTATGGAATCGATTGCGTTTTTAAGCCTTTCCTCGAAGTCGCCGCGATACTTTGCGCCCGCAACCATTGCCGACAAATCGAGGGAAAATACCACTTTGTTTTTGAGAAGGTCGGGCACCTCGTTTTTGACTATTGCTTGCGCAAGCCCTTCGACGACTGCCGACTTGCCGACGCCCGGTTCGCCTATCAAAACGGGGTTGTTTTTGGTGCGGCGGGAAAGAACTTGAATGATTTTGTCTATCTCTTTCTTTCTGCCGATGACGGGGTCGATTTTGCCTTCACGTGCCTTTTGGGTCAGGTCCGCGCCGTACTGCAAAATGGTCTTATCGAGCGCGGGTGAGCTTTTGCTCTCTTTCTTTTTAGACGCGTTGGTTACGGGGGGCGAGAACAAGCTTTCGAACATATTCAACGGGTCGTTGTCGTCGTCCTCCTCGGCTTCGGGTAGTCCGCCCGAAATGGCAAGCTCGATTTTGCTTGAAAGCTTTGCGACGTTAACGCCCAAAGCGCGGAGTATGCGCATCGCAAGGCACTCCGTTGAGGACATTACCGATAAAAGCATATGCTCGGTGCCCGCGAGGGAATCTTCGCCGTTTATGTCGATGGAAAGCTCCAGCGCACGCTCTATCATGTGCTTGGTGCGGGGCGTGTAGCCGTTGATATTGGAGTGTCTGTCTATCGAACGGGCGAAATACTCGCGGTAGGCGGGCTCGGACACGTCGCACGAGGTAAGCACCTTATACGCCGTGCAGTCGGGGCAATTGAGCATAGCGAAAACTATGTGCTCGCTGCCTATATAGCTGCTGCCGTAAAGCTTTGCTGCCTCCTCCGCAACCGATATAACTTGTTGAAGATTATCCGTAAACTTGTTTATATATTCCATTAAAAGCTCCTTATGCGCCGATATGCTTCTTTAAATATTTTGCCGTAAATTGCGCACGGTAAACGTCCCGCTCGATGGGTGTAAGCTCCCGCTCCGCCGCCGCGTTTATGTTCGAAGGGCGCATCTTCACGCACAGCTCGTCGATAAGCCCTACGTCGTAAAGCTCGATATAGCCGAGGCACGCGCCTAATTTTACGCTTGAAGAATAGCGTATCAGCTCCTCGGTGGTAAGCTTTGCGCAGTTGGTCAGTATGCCGTACGAGCGCAGACATTGGTCTTGTATTTCAAGTGCGGAAGGGCCGTTCTTTAAATTCTGGCGTTCAGCGTCCTCCAAGGCGCAGATTTTTTCAACCACTTCCTCAACTTGGGAAATTATGAACTCCTCGGTAACGCCCAAAGTAACTTCGTTACTTATCTGGTAAAGATACCCCTCTGCTTGACTGCCCTCGCCGTAAATTCCGCGCACGGTTAGCCCCAAGCGCGATATGCTTTTTATGACCTTTGGCATAAGTCCGTTTAAGGAAAGCGCGGGCAAAAACAGCATAACCGAAGCCCTTAGCCCCGTGCCCAAATTCGTGGGGCAAGCCGTCAAAAAGCCGAGCTGTTCGTCGTAGGCGAACTTCATCGATTTGGATATACAGCTGTCAATTTCGGACATAGTGTCGTAGGCAAGCTTTAAATCGTAGCCCTTTACTATGCACTGCTCGCGCAAGTGGTCCTCTTCGTTAATCATTATGGAAACGCTTTCTTCACGGTTTATGAGTGCCGCAGAGTGTTTTTTCGTCCTTATGAGGTTGGGACTTATAAGGTGGTTTTCCTTTAAAGAAAGTGCCTCCGCCTCTGATATGCCGTCCATGTAATAGAGCTTGAATTCGTCCAAACGCGACAAGCCAGAAGTAACCAAGCGGATAATTTCCTTTGCTTGTTTCTCGTCTTTTAGGTGCGACGGGAATGGGTAGCCTTCAAGGTTGCGGGCAAGCCTTACGCGGGTTGAAACGACGGTCTTGGATACGTCAGCCATTCTTATCACCCCCGTAAAGCGTCTTGTTTATTTCGTATATGCGCTTGTTAAGTCTGCCCGCGTCGGCGTAACGCTTTTCACGCAAGGCAACCTCAAGCTGTTCTTGTAGGGCTTTAAGTCTGCGGTAAAGCCCGTGCTCGTCGTTGTTGGTGCCCACCTTGCCGACGTGCTCGACCTTGCCGTGTATGGCGTGTATTGCGGGAAGAAGCTCTTCCTTGAAAACGTCGTAACAGCTTGCACAGCCCAAAAGTCCGCTTCTTTCGTAGTCGGTGTAAGTCGTGCCGCAAACGGGGCAAACCTTTTGGTTAGCGTTCGAGCCGAAAAGCCAAGCGCAAACGTCCTCACTCATTTTCGAGTGAAGCTGACCGTACAGCTCTTGGCTGCACTTTGCGCATAGGTGGCTTTCGAACTTTTCACCGTTTATTATTTCAACGTAGTTTTCGGTTGCCACGTTTTTTTTGCAGCGTTGACAAAGCATAACTTTTACCTTACCCTTCTATTATAATATAATTTTCAGAATAGTAAACAAATCTTGAAAAAATTTGTGATTTTTTTACTCAATTAAATTGAATATTCGTATTCGGCGTGTTATAATGAATACCGTTAAAACAATAAAAACGGAGGTTTAGTTAAGTAATGCAATATTCAAAAGATATAGAAAATATGATTTGCGTTGCCAAGGGCGTTTCGGGCAGATTCGAACACGGCCCAGCACCCATTCCCGAAGAAGGTCAATGGATTCAGGCAAAGGAAATCAAGGACATTAAGGGCTTCACGCACGGCATCGGCTGGTGCGCACCCCAACAAGGCGCTTGCAAGCTGTCTTTGAACGTTAAAGACGGTATCATCGAGGAAGCGTTGGTTGAAACCATCGGATGCTCGGGTATGACCCACTCCGCCGCTATGGCTGCCGAAATTCTTCCCGGCAAGACCATTTTGGAAGCACTCAATACCGACCTCGTTTGCGACGCGATTAACACCGCTATGCGCGAACTGTTCTTGCAGATAGTTTACGGCAGAACCCAGTCGGCTTTCTCGGAAGACGGTCTTACAATCGGCGCGGGACTTGAGGACTTGGGCAAGGGACTTCGCTCGCAGGTCGGCACTATGTACGGCACCAAATTGAAGGGCGTAAGATACCTTGAAATGGCTGAGGGCTACGTCATCGCCCTTGCGCTTGACAAGAACAACGAGGTTTGCGGTTATAAATTCATTTCCATCGGCAAGATGACCGACTTCATTAAGAAGGGTCTTTCTCCCCTTGAAGCTTACGACAAGGCTATCGGCACCTACGGCAGATACTCGAAGGAAGCCGGCGCCGTGAAGTACATTGACCCCAGAACGGACAAGGAGGTTGAAGCGTAATGGCACTTTTTGAAAGCTACGAAAGACGCGAGAAGAAAATTCTCGGCGTATTGAAAGAATACGGTATCAAAACCATCGAAGAATGCAAGGACATCACCTTGAAAGCGGGCATCGACGTGGACAAAATCGTTCGCGGCACCCAACCCATCTGCTTTGAAAACGCTGTTTGGGCTTACACCGTAGGCGCGGCTATCGCAATTAAAAGCGGCTGCAAGAAAGCTGCTGACGCCGCAACCAAAATCGGCGTAGGCTTGCAAAGCTTCTGTATCCCCGGTTCCGTTGCCGAAAACAGAAAGGTCGGCGAAGGCCACGGCAACCTTGCTTCTATGCTCCTCTCCGAAGACACGGACTGCTTCTGCTTCCTTGCGGGACACGAGTCCTTTGCGGCAGCTGAAGGCGCAATTAAAATTGCCGAAAACGCAAACAAAGTCCGCACGAAGCCTTTAAGAGTTATCCTCAACGGCTTGGGCAAAGACGCGGCTTATATCATTTCGAGAATTAACGGCTTCACCTATTGCAGAACTTCCTTCGACCCCTATACCGAAACGGTTAAGGTCGTTGACAGCGTTGCTTTCTCGGACGGCCCCCGTGCTAAGGTTAAATGCTACGGCGCAGACAACGTACCCGAGGGCGTTGCGATTATGAAGATGGAAAACGTATCCGTTTCCATTACCGGTAACTCCACCAACCCCACCCGCTTCCAGCACCCCGTTGCAGGCACCTATAAAAAGTGGTGCTACGAAAACGGCGTGAAGTACTTCTCGGTTGCATCGGGCGGCGGTACGGGCAGAACCCTTCACCCCGACAACATGGCGGCCGGTCCTTCCTCTTACGGTATGACGGACACGATGGGAAGAATGCACTCCGACGCACAGTTCGCTGGTTCTTCCTCAGTTCCCGCTCACGTTGAAATGATGGGCTTAATCGGCATGGGCAACAACCCTATGGTTGGCGCAACCGTTGCAGTTGCTGTTGCCGTACAGGAAGCAATGACAAAGTAAGAAATTGCAATAAAATAAAAGAAGGCGGTTTTGAAAACCGCCTTCTTTTATTGCTATGTCGATTATTTCTTGTAACCGTGAGGGTTGTTGCTGTGCCATTTCCACGCCGAAGATATAATATCTTCCATCGTCTTTTCGGGCGTCCAACCGAGAACTTCTCTCGCTTTCTTGTTAGATGCCGTAAGCACCGCGGGGTCGCCCGCTCTGCGCTCGCCATGAACCACCTTTATGTCTTTACCGGTAATTTTAACGGCTGCGTCAATTACTTCTTTAACGGTTGAGCCGATTTCCGTTCCCAAATTGAATATATCGCTCTTGCCGCCTTCTATAAGATATTTAAGCGCTGCAACGTGCGCTTTTGCAAGGTCGTAGACGTGGATATAATCTCTTACGCAAGTACCGTCGCGTGTGGGATAATCCGTGCCGTACACGCTGATACTTTCCCTTACGCCCGCCGCCGCTTGCAATATTATGGGGATTAAGTGCGTTTCGGGGTTGTGCGCTTCGCCTATTAGCCCGCTTTCGTGCGCACCACAAGCGTTGAAATACCTTAAAGAAACGAAGCGAAGTCCGTGCGCGTTTGCCGTCCACTTGAACATTTTCTCCATGGACAGCTTGGTTTCGCCGTAGGTATTAGTGGGATTGGTTTCGTCGGTTTCAAGTATGGGAATACTTTTCGGTTCGCCGTACGTAGCCGCCGTGGACGAAAATACTATCTTATCTACCTTTTCTGCGGTCATAGCTTCCAAAAGCTGCTTCGTGCCGTAGAGGTTATTTTCGTAGTATTTAAGCGGGTTAGTCATACTTTCACCGACGAGCGAGAACGCCGCAAAATGAATTATTGCTTCAATCTTTTCGTCCCTTAACACTTTGCGAACGTTTACCGCATCACGGATATCTACTTTATGTAACGGAATGTTTTTACCAGTAATCTTCCGAAGTTGTACAACGCTTCCCTCGCACGAGGTCGAAAGGTTATCCAAAATCACGACGTCGTAGCCATCTGCAACAAGCTCGGCAACCGTATGTGAGCCGATATAGCCAGCACCGCCCGTAACTAATACTTTACACTTCATCAGTAATTCCCCATTTTATAATTGCTTCAGTACACACTCGTACCGAAATTGCCTATTTTAAAATATATTTTTATCTGCTATTAATGGCAAATTATATTATATACTTCTCGGCTTAATTCGTCAAGTCTATATATGTAAAGCAAGTTCCTCAAAATTTAATTACAGAAACAAGTTGTGATTTTTTACCCAAATATTAATAACTACTTTGCAAAGACGTCTTGAATAGCATATTTTAACGGGTCGTCCTCAGGCAATTTATTTGCATATTGGATTATCGCGTCCACATTGGGCTCATCATTAGCAAAAAGTTCGCTTTTATTACATAACGTATTTATGGCAAAATCGTCTATAATTCCTATGTTTTTTAAAGCCAATCTTTTCGGATCGCCAACGATAGAGTGAGTTAAAAAGGATTCCAAATCTTGCGAACGTTCCTCCGTTAATTGACTTAACCTATAATATAAATCTTGCAGATATATTTTAAGTTTAAATTCTATCAATTCACTGACGTTTCTTAACGTTCTGTAAATCAATAAATTCTTATCCGCACTCGTATACGGTCTTTCAATAAAGTAATAATTAAATATCTGTTCAGGCTCAAAAAACTGCACGTCATATTTGCCTTGGTATTTAACTACATACGGTTTACGTCCTTTTCGCTCATTGAACTCGAACTCCCCCTTTATCATTTGTTTAATGGACATGCCTATTGCAACGTCATAAAATAATCTTGTTGTAAAGTTTAGATGGGACATTCTTAACGATAAATCCTTATCGTCCGACGTCGACCAGTCGTATATTTCAGACAAATACTGTACGGTTTTTTGATAGCATTCATAATCGCTTAATTTTAATGCCTTAACTATTTCTCTCTTTTCATTTGCCGATAATTTTTTAATCTTTGCGTTAATTCTTTGGCTTTCTTCGTAGCCTAAAAAATAATCGAAACAATTAAAATGACCACTTTTATTGTTAAACCCAGTAATTTCGTTATTTACGTCTTTATCAGATAAATAAGTTATTAATGCTTTAGATTTCTTTCCCTTTTCAACATTAAGCTGTTTTGAGGAAATTTCACAAGGCTCTGACGAGGCGTTGAGCTCAGCTTTTAAATTATCAAATCTTACTACACGCGTTTCTGTATAAAATCTGTAAATGCTTCCCTGCAAACAATTTCCTAACCGCCCTACCCTACCAAACAAATTCTTTTTATCCAATCCGGGATTATTAAAACTCCCTTTTTGAGATAAAAAGAACAAATTGTTGGCATTCATATTCACTCCACGAAGCAAGGTGGAAGTACAAAAAATATGGTTTAGCCCGGAATCTTCCTCTAAAAAAATTTTTTCTATCTGTCGCTTTGTAAAATCGTCCAAATCACCCGTATGAATACACACGCCTTTTTTCATAAAACCGATAAGCTCAAACTCTTCGTCAATATTATCTGAAAGATATTTGATTAGCGCCTTAAATCGGCTTTTTAAGTTTTTAATCGGTTTTAAATGCTTTGTAAAGTTATATGCAAATATACGTGTATCATCTTTACAGCAATAATAAAGATTTTTTTGATTTAAACAATTTATATATTCGCTACTACATATTTCAAATAAATCTTGCTTCGCAGCTTCAATCGTACTAGTTCCAGAATCAGCACCAACTTTGATATTTGAAACAGCCGCTTCATTGTAACGCCCCCTATTATAAGTAACGTCACACATTTTATAGAATCCGTCTTCTTTACATATGGTATATTTCTTTGCCGAAGTCGGTGAGTACAAATCATCAATAACAAGCAAATCACGTTCCTCAAATTTTATAAACTTGGCAATAAAAGATTCATAAGGCTCGTAAATATACGGCATCAAAAAAACCAGTGGAGTGTGTTTGTGCGCAAGGATAGAAACTGCTTTTGCTAATAGAACGCTTCTACTTTCTTCAGTCGAAGTTATATTGATTAATTCTTGTGCCTCGTCTATTACCGCGTAATTAAAATTAAAATCTTTGAATGTATCG
>CAMWQS010000022.1 GCA_947176485.1 uncultured Clostridia bacterium
AATTATAACGGCGGTGCGTGCGGCAAGAACCGAGCGTGACTGCCCGGCTTCGCGCAAAGTCAGCCTTTATATCGTTACCGAAAGCAAGCGGCTTATTTCCGCAAACCAAGACAGCATTTTGAAGCTTGCCGGCGCAAAGGAAATTCATTTCATATCATCCCCCGAAGAGGCGGGCGACAAGACCGTAACGAAGGTTCTTTCGGTTGGCACGATATTTATTCCTATGGGCGAGCTCGTCGACCTTGAAAAGGAAAAGGCACGCTTAGAGGGCGAGCTTGAAAAGGTTAACGGCGAAATTCAACGCGCCGACGGCAAGCTGAACAATAAGGGCTTCATTTCAAAGGCGCCTAAAAAGCTCGTGGACGACGAGCGTGCCAAGCTCAACAAGTATATTGAAATGCGTGAAAAAATCATAAACCAGCTTAAAAACTTATAAGGCGGAATTATGGCTAAAAAAATTACTGAAACCAAGGCAAAAAAGCACCACGTTGCGGCTGGACGTATTGCTGCAATACTTATTACGGCGTTTATCACGGTAGCGTGCTTCGGCACGGGCTGCGACTGGCTACCGGAAGATTTGTTTCCCTCCACACACGAGCACGTTTATTCGGCGTGGGAAACGACCGAAGCTACCTGCGGCAAGGACGGCAAAAAAGAGCGTAGCTGCATAGTCTGCGGCGAGAAAGAAAGCGAAGTTCTTCCCGCAACGGGCAAGCACGTTTACGGCGCGTGGACTACTACCGAAGAAGCCACCTGCGGTGAAGACGGTGAAAAGACCCGCAGTTGCACCGTCTGCGGACACGGAGAAAGTGAAGCTATACCCGCTACGGGTAATCACACTTACGGCGGTTGGACCGTTATTACCGAACCCGTCTGCGGAGAGGCGGGAGAGAAGGCTCATTCCTGCACCGTATGCGGACACGAAGAAAGTGAAGAT
Organism: uncultured Clostridia bacterium; assembly: GCA_947176485.1. GTDB lineage: Bacteria > Bacillota > Clostridia > Christensenellales > Borkfalkiaceae > Coproplasma. The sequence continues at coordinate 938 of CAMWQS010000022.1, forward strand.
ATACCCGCAATAGCCGAGCACGATTATACGGACTGGGCTGTCGAAAAGGAAGCAACCTGCGGTGAAGACGGAAAGAAAACGCGCAGTTGCAATATATGCGGACACGAAGATTTCGAAGTTATCCCCGCAACGGGCAACCACACGATGGGTGCTGATAATATCTGCACCGTCTGCGGTTACAACGCTAACCCCGATACGGAATTTTCAATTCACTTTTTGGAGCTTGGCAACGGCAACGCAGGCGACTGTACGCTTATAAAATGCGGTGATACCGAAGTGCTTATAGACGCGGGCTCCAAGCGTAACAGTACTGCCACCGTTAAAGCTTATATTGATCAATTCTGCGATGACAAAATACTGGAATACGTTATTACTACCCACGCTCACGAGGACCATATCGCGGCGCTCGTCGGTGAAGAGAATCAGAACAACGGCGTTTTATACAGCTATACGATAGGCACGATAATTCAGTTTGCGGGGCATAAAACCACTTCAAAAGTCTATAACGATTACGTTACAGCAGTTAATACAGCCGAAAGTAAGGGTACTAAGGTGTATACCGCAAACCAGTGTTATAATGAAACGGACGGGGCTAAAAGGCAGTATTATCTGGACGAAAACCATACCGTTTCTTTCAATATCCTCTACAACTATTATTACAGCCATACTACGAGTGATGAAAACGATTATTCCGTAGTAACCCTTTTAACGCAGGAGCTTGCAAGCGGAAACAAGCACTACCTTTTCACGGGCGATTTGGAAGCAAGCGGTGAAAGCAAGATGGTTGACTATTACAGTAACAAATCCAACAGTAAATCTGCTTTTGATATTCTCCCTCAGGTGGAGATTTACAAAGCGGGGCACCACGGCAGCAATACTTCTTCATCGGCAGCGTTGTTGCAGATTATTCAGCCGAAGCACGTAGCCGTTTGCTGTTGTTGCGGTCAGCCCGAGTATACTGTTACGAACGCAAACACGTTCCCCACGCAGGATATGATTAACAGGGTCGGCGCATACACCGATAAAATTTACGTGACCACGCTTGCCACGAATTTGCCTTCAAAGGATACCAACGGAAACTACGTTAACAAAGCATCAAAAGGTTACACGTCGCTGAACGGCAACATAGTCTTCACCGTCAAAGGCGACGAATTAACCCTTGAGTGTTCCAACAACAACACCATTTTGAAGGACACCGAGTGGTTTAAAGGAAACCGCACGTGGCCTGGCGAACAATAAATTTACGAGAGAGAAGAATATGAAAATACAGTTTTCACCCCCCGATATTTCACAGCTTGAAATAGACGAGGTAACCGACGCATTAAAATCGGGCTGGATAACCACCGGACCCAAAACCAAAGAGCTCGAAAGGCAAGTTGCCGCGTTTTGCGGTGTAAACCGTGCCGTATGTTTAAACTCCCAAACCGCTTGCGCCGAAATGGCTTTGCGCGTTTTAGGAATAGGGGAGGGGGACGAGGTTATAACCTCGGCGTATACCTACACGGCGTCAGCTTCCGTAATAGACCACGTCGGGGCTAAAATAATTCTCGTAGACACGCAGAAGGACAGCCTTGAAATGGACTACGACAAGCTGGAGGCGGCTATCACCGAAAAGACCAAGGCGGTTATCCCCGTCGACTTGGCGGGTATCCCTTGCGACTACGACAGAATTTTCGCGATAGTCAACGCAAAGAAAAAGCTGTTTAAGCCCGCAAACGCTATCCAAAAAGCCATCGGCAGAATTGCCGTCGTTGCGGATACGGCGCACGCTTACGGCGCAACCTGGCACGGCAAGCCCGTGGGTAGCATAGCGGACTTTTCCGCATTTTCTTTTCACGCAGTGAAAAACTTTACTACGGCGGAGGGCGGCGCACTCACCTGGCGCGATATCGAAGGTATCGACAACGAAGAAATTTATCACCAAATTCAGCTTTTGTCCCTTCACGGCCAGTCTAAGGACGCACTTGCAAAGACCAAGCTCGGCGCGTGGGAGTACGATATTATCGGCACTTGGTACAAGTGCAATATGACGGATGTCGCCGCCGCAATGGGGCTTGCGCAAACCAAGCGTTACCCCGATATGCTCAAACGCAGAAAGGAAATCATCGGAAGGTACGACGCGGCTTTCAAGTCTCTGGGAATAAAAGTTCTCAATCATTACGGCGAAGATTATTCCTCGTCGGGGCACCTCTATATAACCCGCGTGCCGGGCGTTACCTTGGAACAGCGCAACGAAATTATCATAAAAATGGCGGAGGCGGGCATAGCTTGCAACGTCCACTATAAGCCGCTGCCTATGCACACCGCGTATAAAAAACTCGGGTTTAATATTAAAAACTATCCAAACGCATACGCTAATTTTGCAAACGAAATCACTTTGCCGTTGCACACCTGTTTAACGGACGAAGAAGTAGAGTATATCATCAAGAATTTCACGGAAATCGTCAGAGAGTATTTATAATGCTTGTTAAAAAGTGGGAGAAGTTACCCGAGAAGTTGCAGTGCGACGCGGTACGCCCTTATTACGAAAAATTGAGGAAGAAGAATTTCAGCCTATTCTGGAAAAGAGTTTTCGATATATTCGTATCTTCCGTAATGCTGATTTTATTAAGCCTTCTGTTTATCATTCTTGCAATAGCCATAAAAATCGATTCCCGCGGCCCCGTATTTTTCAGACAAGTGCGGGTTACGCAGTACGGCAAAACTTTCAGAATTTTCAAGTTTCGCACCATGGTAAATAACGCGGACAAGATAGGTTCGCAGGTTACCGTCGGCGGCGACGCAAGAATTACGCGTGTAGGCAAATTTATCCGCAAGTGCAGGCTTGACGAGGTAAGCCAGCTTATCGACGTTTGGCGCGGCACGATGTCCTTCGTGGGTACCCGCCCCGAAGTACCCAAGTATGTTGACAGATACTCCGATGAAATGCTCGCAACCTTACTTTTGCCCGCGGGCGTAACCAGCGAGGCAAGCATAAAGTTCAAGGATGAGGACGAGCTTTTGAAGGACGCCGGGGACGTCGACGAGGTTTACGTCAACGAGGTTTTACCCAAGAAAATGGAATACAACCTGCAGTCGGTTAAAAAGTACGGTTTCTGGCGCGACATAGGCACCATGTTCAAAACCGTCGGCGCAGTGTTAAAGAGGTAACGATGGAAGAAAGACAAAAGTTTTCGGTGCTGTTTTCCGTTTATTTTAAAGAAAAACCCGAATTTTTAGATATAGCTTTGGAAAGCGTTTACAACCAAACCGTAAAGGCGGACGAGTGGGTCATAGTAAAGGACGGACCTATTTCCGAGGAATTACAGGCAGTAATCGATAAGTTCAAAACTTACGACGGCGTTAATATAAAGGAAGTGCCGCTTGAAGAAAATAAGGGTTTGGGCATTGCGCTTTCTTACGGCGTGCCCGCATGCAGCCACGAATTAATCGCAAGAATGGACACCGACGATATCGCCGTCCCCGAAAGGTTTGAGCTGCAGCTTGCCGAATTTGAAAAGAACCCCGATTTAGATTTGTGCGGCGGACAAATTATAGAGTTTGAAACCGACCCCAACGAGCCTATTGCCGAGCGTAGGGTGCCCCTAACGCAAGACGAAATAGTCGAATTCCAAAAAAAGCGTAGCGCGTTCAACCATATGACGGTTATGTTCAAAAAGAGCAAGGTGCTCGAAGCGGGTAACTACAAGCACTGCCCTTTAATGGAAGACGATATGCTGTGGGTGGATATGCTGCTTGCCGGTGCAAACTGCACGAATATCGATAAGTACCTTTGTCAAGTTCGTACTAACCGCGATATGATTGCGCGCCGCGGCGGATTAAAGTATTACAAAAAATACAAAAACGCCCGCAAGCAAATCTACAAAACGGGTTTTATATCGCATTGGCAGTATACCAAAACGAACTTTATACAATTCATCGTGTGCATAATGCCCAAATGGTTAAGAAAGAAAGTTTTCTTCGGTGTTTTACATAAAAAATCTAAATAAAAATTATGGCTGAAAATAAAGTTAGCAGAATTAAATACGTCCGTTTCAAAGATATTTTAGCGTGTTTTGCGTTTATCTTTATGGTGCCTATCGCTTTGATAGCTAAAATTTTTATCCGTAATTTTTGGCTTGTCGGCGAGGAAAAACACGAGGCACGGGATAACGGCTACTGGTTTTTCAAGTACGTAAGGGAAAACCACCCCGAGCAGAAAATAGCTTACGTCATCGATAAAAAATGCGCCGATTATGAAAACGTTAAATCTTTGGGCAAAGTCGTTAAGTGGGGGGGCGTAAGTCACTGGTTTTGGTACCTCGTTGCAAAGAAGAATATAAGCTCTCAAAAGGGTTGCAAGCCCAACGCCGCCGCATGCTATTTGTTTGAAGTAAAGCTTAGATTGTGGCGCAACAAGCGTTACTTTTTACAGCATGGCGTCATTATGAACGACTTAAAGTGGCTGTATTACGACAGATGCTACTTCAAACTGTTTTGCGTAAGTGCTAAACCCGAATACGATTACGTTTCCGAAAATTTCGGGTATCCCGAAGGGATAGTGGAATGCGTAGGTCTTACAAGGTTTGATAAGCTGCACGAGGTTTGCGATAAAAAAAGGCAGATTTTAGTAATGCCGACCTGGCGTGAGTATTTAGTACGCCCTCACGGCACGGTAAGCGCAAGCGATTTGGAAAAGCAATTCCCCGAAAGCGAGTACTTCAAAAAGTGGTCTGAATTTTTGTGCAGTGATTTACTTCAAAAGGCGTTGGCGGAAAATAATTACACTTTGCTGTTTTATCCCCACCGCAATATGCAGATTTATCTTGATAAATTTAGGGCGCTTCAAACGGGCGAAAATATACAAATTGCCGAACCCGAACGATTGGGCGTTCAACAAGCGTTAAAGGAATCTGCGTGCCTTATAACTGATTACTCAAGCGTATTCTTCGATTTCGCTTATATGAAAAAGCCGATAATTTTTTATCAGTTTGACGAGGCGGATTTCCGCGCCAACCAGTACGAGCAAGGCTACTTCGATTACCACAACAATTCCTTGGGAAGCTGGTGCGGTGAATTACAAGACTGTTTGAATTTGCTTTCCGCACAGCTCATTGCGGGCTGCCCTGACAACGACAGAGTGGGCGAGTTTTTTGAAATTTACGACGACAAAAATTGTGAGCGCACCTACGAAGCGGTACTCTCACGTTAAACGAGGATTATGAAAAGAATTTTACACGTTATTTCAACGTTAGAGCAAGGCGGCACGGAGGCGGTCGTTTTAAATTACCTTGCAAATATGGATGCAGATAAAATCATCTTCGACTTTCTCGTTATTTGGGGCGAGAAAAAAGGATATTACGAAGATTTTTTGCTTTCAAAGGGCTGCAAGATTTTTAAAATGCAGAACCCGCCAAATAAGTTTTTTGCGCACGGCAGTGAACTAAGGCAATTTTTCAAACGGGAAAAATACGATATAGTGCATATCCACGCCATGTCGGCACTCAGATACAGGGTTGCAAAAGCCGCAAAAATGAACGGGGTTAAAACCGTAATTTACCATTCGCATAATTCGTCAAACGATAATCACTTGTTTATTCACAAAGCACTGAAAAGCAGATTGAACAGATGGTGCGATTATAGGTTTGCTTGTTCCTCACTTGCCGGCAATTATATGTATAGCGGTCGGTTTACCGTAATAAACAACGCGATAGATATCGGTCGTTTCTCTTTTGACGCCGAATGCCGGGTGGATTTAAGAAAAAAATATAACCTTAGGAACAAACTCGTTATCGGTAATATCGGTCGGCTTGCCGAGGTTAAAAATCAGCAATTTCTACTTCAACTAATCCCGTATATAAAAGAAATTGAAAAAGATTTCGTATTCGTGGTTATTGGGGAAGGCGGGCTGCGTGATAAGCTGCAAGACTACGTGAACGGTAACGGATTGAACGATTACGTCGTATTTACGGGCAACGTCGGTACGGAAGTATATAAATATTACAGCGTGTTTGACGTTTTGGCTTTTCCTTCGCTTTTCGAAGGACTCAGCGTAGTTTTAATGGAAGCACAGGCAAACGGGTTGCCCATAGTCGCGTCGGATAGGATAACCGCAGAAAACGGAATTACCGAGTATTTTAAATTTTTACCTATCGACGAAACCGAAGCGAATTTCAAGTCGTGGGCGGAAACTATATTAAGCTTTAAAGATAAGCGGCAAGACAACGCAAACGCCGTGGCAAGTGCAGGGTTCGATATAAAGACCGAAGCGAAAAAGTTACAGGAATTTTATTTGAGTTTTTAATTGATGAATAACGAACGAAGCGTAAAAACAGCAGATTTGAAAATTTTTCAATTAATATTAATTATTCTGCTCATATCGTTTTTTGAGGAGTCGGAGTATTCCGTCCTTTCGGTAACGGCACTTTTTGCAATGCTGCTTTTACCCATAGTAATACTGCTGTGGTTCGTAATATGCAAACAAACCGTTACTAAAAGCGATAAATCTATCGTTGCGGTATTCGCCGTTTTTATATTCGTTCAGGTCATTTTCGTGCGTTGGGGCGAGCTGTACACCAGCTTAACGCCGATTTACCGTAGCCTTACCGTGCTCGCGTTTATCCTGTACGCAAGAAAATTTAAGTTAAGCAAGGGTAAATTCCAAGCAATATCGGCGTTGACCGTCGTGGTTTTAATACTCGGACTGTGTACTATTTTCTCTCCCAACGAGAAGGGCGCAAACGTATTATTCGGCAATTACAATACGGTGGGAGTGCTGTACTTTACTCTTGGCGTGATTAACTTAATCGTATATTTGAAGATGCACTTTAAAACTTCTTTCGTTTTGTTTTTAGGCTGCGTTTTAATGATAATTTTAAGTAATACCAGGACGTCGTTATTCCTTTTACTTATTGCACTGGTATTGTGGGGCTTGTTTTTAATATTGCCCAAAAATATGATAAAACCTAAAATAATTTTCCCCGTACTTATCATCTTGCTGATTGCGTTCGTTTGGTTCTATTACAATATCAAAAGCCTGTCTGTTTATTCTACTTTAAACAAAATTTCCAAAGAGCTGTTTAACAAAAACTTCGACTCAGGCAGACCTGATTTGTGGCATATGGCGGTTGACGCCGTGGGAAAGAATTGGCTGTCCGGTAGAGGTACGGGCGTTGACCTCGAAGAATTTTACCCGCAAGTTAAAACTCCGCACAGCGTCTATTTCGATATATATTTGCAAAACGGAATTTTGGGTTTAATTTCATACTTGGTTTGTATATTTCTCGTAATTAAACGAAAGGGCAAGTGGAGCAGAACGAATTTAAACGTACTGTTAATTACGGTTGCGTTTGCAATTCTTTTCTACAATTCCGTAGGTATAGTATTTACGAAAGCCCGCTCTGGTATAGGACTTTTACAGTGGGCACTGTTGGCGTTGCCTTACGCCGACGGAGTGAAAATCAGCGAAAACGAGGAGGCTGCAAGTGATAAGCTTAGTAGTTCCGGTTTACAACGTAAAGAAGTATATTAACGAATTTCTCGATTCCGTGATTAATCAGACCTATCAAGACTTTGAGGCGGTATTGGTTGATGACGGTTCAAACGACGGCACCGAAGCGGTGCTTGACGAGTACGCTGCAAAGTGTGAAAAATTAAGAGTTATCCATAAGCAGAACGAGGGCGTAGTACGGACTTGGAAGAGGGGAATAGTTGAAGCAAAAGGCGATTATTTGGCTTTTGCCGACCCCGACGATATACTTGAAACCGATATGCTTGAAGTCCTCAATAACCTTATGACGGAAAGCGGCGCAGATTTGGTTATCAGCGGAATTACAAGGTTGGAAAACGGCAAATTGGTTTCCATGCCCGCCGATACCCGTAATTTACCCGAAGGCTTATATACGGGCGACGGGTTAAAAGAAATAAAAAGCAGCTTGTTCGGCAATACCGAAAACCGTAACGATTTTTTCTTTTTCTTTCGTTGGAACAAACTGTTTAAAAAAGAACTGCTTATAAAAAATCTGGATTTCACCGACGATAGGGTGAAGTTCGGCGACGACGTATGTATGTGCGCGTCGGCAATATACGACTGTGAAAAACTGTATTACAGCCATAAACCTCTTTATATTTACCGCATAAGGGACGACAGCTTGACGACGGTAAACTTCAACGCGTCAGAGATAGATAACGCGGAGCTGTTGCTTGAATCCGTGTTTAAGATGCTTAAAGCCAAAAACGGTTATAATAGCTTCGTGTCTTTTAATTATACAGCGTATCACATTTGCCATCTTATTAAAAAAATAGTTAATGATAACCGTAAAAAAAGCATTAAGAAACAAAATCTTAAAAAGCTGAAAAGCTGCAAAACGGTGCATCAATATTCTTTGAAAAACTCAAAACCTTATATTTCACGCAATAGGCGTTTAGCAATAAAGCTATTGAAAAGCCCTTTTTTCAGTTTTCTCACACTAATAAAGGATAAATTATGATTAGTTTAGTCGTTCCGGTTTACAACGTCGCTCCTTATCTTGAAGAATTTTTAGAGTCGGTTTTAAAGCAAACCTTTGAGGATTTTGAAGCTGTGTTGGTTGACGACGGCTCAACGGACGGTAGTGGAGATTTACTTGACGATTATGCAAAAAAATCTTCAAAGCTGAAAGTAATACACAAAGAAAACGGCGGTGTTATAAGTGCTTGGAAGCGGGGAATAGTGGAGTCCTCCGGTGAATACGTTTCGTTTGCAGACCCTGACGATATTCTGATGCCCGATATGCTTTCGATGCAATATAAGCTGTTGACCGAAAACGATGCGGATATCGTAATCTCCGGTATTAACCGTTTGGAGGATGGAAAGCTTGAAGCTTCTCCGGCTGACCAATGGAGTTTAAAAGAGGGGTTGTATGAGGGCGAAAGCTTAGAAAATCTGAAAAAAAATTTGTTTGGGTCAAAAATTAATCCTCAGACCGTATTCTTTTTTTGGAAACCGAACAAATTTTTTAAAAGAAAGACTTTGCTTGCAAATTTAGATTACAGTGTTGAAGGCTTGTCGTTCGGGGACGACGTTTGTATAAGCGCATCCGCTATTTACGATAGTAAAAAACTATATTATAGCCATACTCCGTTATATATTTACCGCATAAGGGGCAATAGCCTATCAACGGTAACCTTTAATTCTAAACAACTTGACGATGCCGATTTGTTAATTCACTCCGTAAGAAGGTTGATTAGCGATAAGGGTTACATGAACGATTTCGTTTATTATAATGACCCAAGCTATCATATTTTGCGCTTAATGCGTAAAATCACCGATTTAGCAGTTGACAAAAACACGAAAAAAGAATTGCTCGAAAATTTTAAAAATCATCCCTTTATTGCAGATTACGATTTAAAAAAGGCAAAAAAATTTATATCCTTTAAACGATATTTAGCTATTTGGCTTTTAAAGCATTCTATGTATTCCTTATTACTTAAAATATTATAATTTTAACAGATTTTTATGGATAAAAAACGCGGTCTTTTAAACGTAATAGTTTCAATTGCGTTTAAGGTGTTACTTCTTGTCGGGGCTATTCTCGTAAGAAGATTTTTAATTAAATATATCGGCGACGAGGTAAACGGGCTCAACTCTCTGTATACGAGTATAATAGGCTTCCTTGCCGTGGCAGAGCTGGGCGTTGGAAGCGCAATCACCTTCTGTATGTACAAGCCCATAGTGGAGGGGGATAACGACAAGGTTTCCGCCCTGTACCACTTGTTTACAAAGCTGTATCTTATCATCGGCGCAATTATTTTGGTTGTCGGCTGTGCGCTTATCCCGCTTTTGCCCTATCTTGCCGCCGACTATCAGGACGTCAACCAAAACGTCTATCTCACGTTTTTCCTTATGCTGGTTTCGGTTGTCGTAACCTACCTGTTCAGCTCTAAAACGTCGCTCATAAACGCTTACAAAAACAACTATATTGCAACGATTATTTCTTCCTGCGGACTTATATTGCAATATGCGTTGCAGATAACCGTTTTAATACTTACCCAATCGTTCGTTTGGTTTTTGGTTTGCGCAATCGGCGCGGCGCTGTTGCAGTGGGGCGTAACCGAATTGGTTGCGCGCAAAAAATATAGCTTCATAATAAAAAACAAGCAGAAAATAGATACTGAAACCAAAAAAGAAGTAACCAAAAACGTAAAAGCAATGTTTATGCACAAAATCGGAACGGTATTGGTGAATACCGCCGACAGTGTCATAATTTCTGCTTTTATCGGCGTAGTAATTTTAGGCAAGTATACCAACTATACTACTATAATGGTTGCAATGACGGGCGTGCTCGGGCTGTTTTTTACTCCGTTAACTTCGGTAATCGGGCATATGTGCGTTGAAAACGATACCGAATCTATCAAGAAATATCTCAACTTTTTCCATACCTTTAACTTTATATTAGGCGTAATTTTCTTCCTTGGCTATTACGCAGTAATAGATAACTTAGTCAATATCTGTTTTAAAAGCGATGAGCCGCTTGAACTCGCCAAAAGTGTTTCCTTTATAATCACGCTAAATTACTTCATTCAGTTTATGCGGCAGTCAACCCAGCTTTTTAAGGACGCAACGGGCACTTTCTACAACGACAGGTGGAAGCCCCTTTTCGAAGGTCTTTTGAACGTCGGCTTGTCGATAGGGTTTATTTATTTATTCTCTTATTGCTTCGGGGAAGATTTCGCCGTCGTTGGCGTAATCGTTGCAACGATAATAACCAACTTGACGATATGCCATATCGTAGAACCCCACGTCTTGTACAAGTACGCGCTAAAATCTAAAACGACGGGGTACTATATCCGTAATTATATATATATACTCGTTTTTGCGGCTTTGCTCGTCGTCTTGCATTTCTGCTTGCAGTCTTACGATAGCGAGTGGATAGAGCTTTTGGTTAACGGCAGTATCGCGGTTGCAATAGCGGTGGTGCCTTGCGTGGCGGTGGTGCTGCTGAACAAAGATTTCCGCCATTACTTTAAACAGGTTTTAGAAAGAATTAAGAACAAATTTAAAAAAACCGAACCGGCTGATTAAGCCGTAGTTATTTTAGCATAGAGCGCCGCCCTCGGATATACGAGGGCGGCGCGCTGCTATTTTCAAACAAAAAATTTTTGAAATTTACGCTGTGGCAGTAAAACGCTATCAAACGCGTTTTTAATTGACATAAAATGTCGAATAATATATACTTTTGACTAAATGCGGGTAAATTTGTCTGAAAAAATCACAGATTATCACGCAAAAGAATAACGGTAAAAATAAAAGTATTTAATGCGTAAAAACGGAGACACTAATTACGTATGCAAAACAAACGCAAACTGATTTTAACACTGACACTTTCCGCCGTGCTCGGTATGGGCGCGCTCGCTTTGCCCGCGTGCAAAACCGAAAATAACGAGCCCAAGGACGAGTCTTACGAGGAAATCTATAAACAACCCACTTGTACGGAAACGGGCGAGCTCAGACGCTACCCGTCGAAGGACAGCACCACCTACGAAACGGTAACGATTCCCGCCTTGGGGCATCTTTACGACGAAAACGGGTGGGAGATTATCGAACAGCCCACGTATGCAAGCGAAGGGACGAAAAAGGGAGTATGCGAGCGGTGCGGCGCAACCGAGTATCAGATTATAGATATGCTGCCTTCGGCGTATCAGATTAAGGTTTACGACGGCGCAAAAATGATTGAGTGCGTGTACGTCGAAGACGACGGCTTGTACGAAATCACCGCCCCGACCAAGCTCGGCTATACCTTCGCGGGCTTTCACGACGAGCAAGGCAATTCGTTTGCGTCGAGCGGTAAGGTAGATAAAGACGTAACCGTCTATACGAGCTGGAATATTCAACCCACGCTTACCTTTGCCGAACTCAAAGAGCGTGCGGCGGCGGGCGTAGATAAAATTTTGCTTGGCGCGGATATCACCGTTACCGAAACGGTGTACTTCGTCGGGCAAACCGAGCTTTACGTAACCGAAGACCACACGATAACGCGTGCCGAAGACTTCGGCGGCGACATGTTCGTTGTCGGCGAAAATACGATAGTTAGCGGCAACAGGGCGGAGCTTACCGTAAAGCCCGCAGACGGAGCCCACCTTACGGTTGACGGCAATAAGCAAAACGTAACTGCCGAAGTTTCGGGCACTGCGCTTTTATTGGTTGAAAGCAGCGTAGTAAATATGTACGAAGGGGTTACCGTTGCAAACTGCAAAAAGACCGCAAACGCAAAATTGACGGACGATAGCTACAAGCTTTCCTATCCCGAAAAAATCGGCGGCGCGGCAATGGTAGTGGTAAACGGTACGTTCAATATGTACGGCGGCAGCTTTGATAATAACGAAGTCAATTTGGACGAAACGAACCTCGGCGACGACGAAAGCGAGGAGCTGCGTACTTCCTCTTGCGGCGGCGCAATCTACAATTATTCGGCTGTAAATATCTACGGCGGCACCTTCAACGGCAACAGCGCGGCGCGTGGCGGAGCAATTTACAACTACCGTACGCTGCGTGTGTACGCCGCAACCTTTGAAGACAACTATGCAAGCGTTTACGCGGGTGCGGTGTATCTTCCAGGCTCACAGTATTCCGTCTTGTATTTAGGCGACGTCGACGGCAATACGGAAAATACTATTTCGTTTGAAAATAACTCTTCCGAAAAGTCGGGCGGAGCAATTTTCGGGCAAATGAAAAATACAATCGTCGTTTACGGCGGAACGACCTTTACGGGCAATACGGCGCGTGGGAATAACGGCGGTGCCATCAATACTTCGGGTGCGCTAATCGTAAACGACGCAACCTTCACCGAAAATTTAGCCGCGTCAAAGGGCGGTGCAATTTACGTCTATTATTCCGACGCCGAGCTGACCACCCGTCAAGTGGAAATCAACGGCGGCAGTTTCGTCAACAACTCCGCGTCAAAGGGCGGCGCAATTGCGTTTTCCGCATCTCAAACGGACTTCGATAACGGTTCTATCGGTTCGGTTTCGGGTACGCTGTTCAGCGGCAATACCGCTTACGCAACCTCAACCTCCGACCCCGAGCTTCCCGACGACGGCGAGTCTGGCGGAGAAACTACGGAAAAGAATTTCAACGGCAACGGCGGTGCGATTTATATTTCGCGCAAAAGCACGGTAAGCATAACCGGCAACTGCAAGTTTGAAAATAACGGTGCCGAGAGGAAGGGCGGTGCGGTCTACGTTACCAATTCACAGCTCGATATCGACTCCGCGTCGTTTAAATCCAACTCGTCCGTCGGCAACGGCGGCGCAGTCTACTGTTACACCGGCTCGACGGTAGAAATAAGCAACGCAGCGTTCGAAAGCAACTCTTCCGACGGTACCGAGCAAGGCGGCGGCGCACTGTACTTTACGGGTGCAAACGCCACCGTAACCGACTGCTCGTTTACGGGCAACAAGGCAACCGCAAACAACGGCGGAGCCGTCGGCGCATACAGCGCGTCAAACGTAACCTTCTGTGGAAACTCTACGTTTATCGGAAACACGGCGGCGGGTAACGGCGGTGCAATCTATATTGCTTCCGAGGGAACGCAGGTTACAATCGAAGGCGATTCGACGTTTACGGGTAACACTGCAACGACTTACGGCGGCGCAATTTATATAACGGGACCTTCAACGCTAACCGTAAACGACGTTACCGCAACCGGTAACAGCGCGAAGAGTGGCGGCTTTATATACTTTACTAAAACGGGTACCGTGGTAACTATTTTAGCGGGCGAGGCAAGTAACAACGTTGCTTCGACCTCGGGCGCAACGGCTTGCGGCAACGCATCCAAAGCCTATATCAAAGTTACCGCAGACTTTATCTACCCCGACGGCACGATAACGGGTAAATATACTTTGGAAGTGATATCAAATGAAAATTAGCAACGTAACCAAAACTTTAATACTACTTTTGCTGTGCTCGGTTATATTGCTTGCAACGGCTTTCGGCGGGTGCAAATTCAATAACGTATCCAACACCGAACCTCCCCGTACGGAAAACACGACCAATTTACAAAGCCTTTCAACGACCAAATTCGAAAATATCAACGGCAAAACCGTTACCGTCGATTTGTACAAACGCAACTCGGGCGAAGCACTGAATAACCCCAACGTCGGCCAGGCGATTTTGCTGTATCAGTGCATACGCTATAAACAAGCCCATCCCGAAGAGGACGTGTATATCACGTTCACGTCCTTCCACGTTTCGGTGGTTGCGGCGGCGTGCGTGAACCCCGAAAGCAGCTCTTACGGCTATATGAAGTCGCTTTACGACTGCGAGTACGACGCCGAGGGCTTCGTGCGTATTTCTTACTTGCTCGTGTGTGCAGCTAAGCTCGGCGTGGAAGTAACGGTGGTGGGGCAGTTAGACGCAAACCCCGTACCCGTACAGGACGGCAAGCGCGACGATTACTCCTTCGACGAATACTTCACTTCACACTTGACGGACGCGGCGGTGGACGGCAAAACGGTCGGCGACTTTATGACCTTCAGATGCGTCAAGTGGACGTCCTACGGCGACAAGTCGGCGTCCGATATGATGCACGTCAAATCTTGCACGGTGTCTAACTATATCGATAACGACGGTGTAGAACACGGCGGCAGCGTTTGGCTTGGCAGCACCAATCTCGACGGTATTTCGTACCTCGGCAGCAACGGCAACGATTGCTTGCAAACGGGCGTAATTATAAGCGACCACGAAGAAATCCGTACCTGCGTATACAACTACGTTCGGTTAATGTCCGAATATTGCGGTCAGGAAGAAATCAGCTTATTCCGCAATAAAATCGTAAAAATGAACACCGACCAAATCGACGCCATAACCGCGGGTGAAGAAATAGATAAGGATAAGCAAATCGTCTATTTGGGTTCGGAAACGGACGACGTTTTCGAAATGCATTTTACCCCGCTCGGCGGCTCTGCGGGCACTTGGGATACGACTTATAACCCTTACAGCAAGTATATATCCAAGCTGTTGCCTTCGGTTTCGGGTGCGGGAAGTATCACGTTCGCCTGGAACAACGTAAAGTACCTTACCAATTTCGAGTTTTCCAAAAACCTGATGAACGTTTTAAGCACGGCGTTTAAAGAAAATGCGCGCCTTACCAATAAGCTCTATTTGCGTTTACCGGGAATAGACGAAAGCGTCTTTGCCGATTTATCCGCGGGTCAGAATATAGGTGTAAAAAGCATCAATAAAAATCTCGGCGTTCCGTTACATTCAAAGGACTTCCAGCTTTCGTACCTTGAAAACAACGAGCGCAAGTACGTTACCGTTTTAAACTCGCTGAATTTCCACCAGGGCGCGATGTCCTATCAGACCAATACCATTCTCGTTATTAAGGAAACGCGCAAAACGGGTAACAAAGTTTACGTTTCGTTGGGCACTTTAACGACCAACGGCGTAATAACCGAAAACGATTCCGTAAACTAAACGGCGACAAATTCACGCAATAATATCAAAGAGCTCGGGCAAAATTTGCCCGAGCTCTTTTTTAAAAGCTGAATTTAGGTGTAAATTGGCAACAAAAAATTTTAAATATTATCATTTTTCTCTTGCATATTCTATAAT
>CAMWQS010000023.1 GCA_947176485.1 uncultured Clostridia bacterium
TAATTAATGAGTTGCGTTCGATGCGAAGAGAGCGTGTAGATTTAACAGAGATAGTAGTAAAATTTCTACAAGAAAACGAGATTGAAAGTATCAATATTATAACAAAATATTTAATATCGTTGATGTAAATCTTATTAAAATTCACTTATGTATATAAATTAATAAGTTTGCAATATGGTTTAGTTTAAGCAAGGGCAACAGATAAAAAGGATGGTATTTAACCGTCCTTTTTCATATTTCCGTGCTAAGAGCGAAACCATTGGTTCGTGCGAGTAGCGTTAGCGATGACGCTTTGCGCATATGCGCAAATTCCCGTACGGCTTACACCGCCTTCGTACTCGTCAAGACAATCTTACACCCTTCTGCAAAATTAATATTCAATATATCGAACATTGAAAAAATTATTTATTTATGCTATAATGCAACTATCTTATTAGGCGGAACAAGAATATGACTGTAAATGAAAAAATGCAACTTGTAATCAATTTAGCAGAAAAGGCATTAGAAAAAAATGAATTACCGATAGCTTGCATTATATTTCACAATGATAAAATTATAGCTCAAAGTTATACATCAGAAAGCGAAGATAAAAGATTATTGGTTCACGCAGAGCTAAAAGCTCTACTTGAATTAGACAAGAAAAAAATATCAATGAAAGACAAGCGAGAAATGGAATTGTTTACAAATTTAGAGCATTGTATGATGTGCTTAGGTGCATCACTGTCTTCATTTGTCGGCAAAATATATTATTCGCTTGACGCACATTCCGATGGTGCTGCTAATTGGGCAAAGAAAACTTGGAATGCCCATCATATAAAATCAACCTTTTGTCTTCCTGAAATTAAATCAGGAATTTTAGAAACTGAAAGTAAAGAATTATTTAAGAAATACATTGATATTCATAGAGAAGGTCAATTAGTAGAATGGGTAAAAACAATAATATAATAAGGTTAGACTTTCTTTGGTGCATAGTCACCCCCACCTCTACCACCGCCGCGAATTTTACTTGACTTTGCCGTAACATTCGGATACAATGATAAAAAATATATTTAGCAAGTGCTACCGAGTACTTGCAGATGCAGCAGCATTTTACTTATATCGTTAGGTCTTAGAAGATATAAGCAAAGTGCTATTTTTTTTGAGGCGTTATGAAAAAGTTTCTGAAAAGCATTACCGTTGCGGAATGGTTGATTTGGGGCTTGAGCGTAATATCGATAATAGTCTTTTTCTTCGTTTTTAAAAACACTCAATATCTGTATTTGGTCGGCTCGCTAATAGGCGCAACCGCTTTGATATTCGTTTCAAAGGGCAACCCCATCGGGCAATTTTTGACGATAGTATTCAGCGTTTTTTACGGCATAATTTCGTACTCGTTCAGTTACTACGGCGAAATGATAACGTATTTGGCAATGACTGCCCCTATTGCCGTTTGGGCTTTAATTTCGTGGCTGCGCAACCCTTATAAAGGAAACAAAAGCGAGGTCAAGGTCAACACTATTTCCCGCAAAGAATGGTGCTTATTTTTAGCTGCGGCAGCTGCCGTTACGGTTGCGTTTTACTTCATACTGCAAGCACTTAATACCGCGAACTTAATAGTCAGCACGGTTTCGGTTTTGACCTCGTTTATGGCGGCGTATTTAACGGCAAGACGAAGCCGCTTTTACGCAATATTTTACAGTTTAAACGACGTGGTGCTGATAGTTATGTGGAGCATGGCAAGCTACGCAAATATTACGTATTTGCCGATGGTGATTTGCTTCGTTACGTTCTTCGTGATGGATATTTACGGCTTTATAAATTGGAGCATTATGAACAAAAAACAAACTGCTGGAGAAAACGATGTTTCGGAAAATGAGAAGGTTTAAGCAAGAATTACAGCGAGACGAAATCGAAAGAATTTTACGGGTCAACACCTCGGGGGTATTGGCAGTTATCGATACTGACGGGTATCCATATTCCGTGCCTTTAAGCTACGTTTACTCGGACGGCAAAATTTATTTTCACAGCGCTAAATCGGGGCACAAAATCGACGCAATAAAAAACTGCAAAAAGGCGACGTTTTGCGTTATCGATAAAGACGACGTACAGCCCGAAAAGTACACCACTTTTTATAAAAGCGTTATTGCTTTCGGCAAGGTTGAAATAGTCGACGACGGCGCGGTAACACTGTGCGCCATTCGGGAATTAGGCGAAAAATATTACCCTAATCACGATAAGGAATTGCACGCGGAAATAGAAAAATTCAAATCTGCGTTTTTAATAATAAGATTTGATATAGAGCATTTAACGGGCAAGCAAGCCAAAGAATTGGTTTAAAGAAATTACGGGGGCACCCCTATCTGCCGTTTGATATTTGATGCTTGCTTTTTCAAAACTGTTACGCTATAATTTTTCTACGATAAACAGTAATTTAGCGGAGAACTTTTAAAATGCTAATAGAGAAACCACTTGTTTCTTCAAGAATAACTGTACGGAATTATCAAAAGTCAGACCTGCCATATCTTACCGCAATGTGGTTTGATAAGGAAAACGGCAAATATATGAGCGATCCGACGGTGGAATATGTTGATAGTGATTTTCAAAAAGCACTTGACAGTCTTGAAGACAATCCAAACGGATATTATTTGACAGTTGTGTTAGACAGTTCTGATGAGATAATAGGTTCTGCTTGCATTTTCCCTGACGAAAAAAAGGAAATATTTGATATAGGATATTGTGTTCATAAGGACTATTGGGGTAAAAGATTTGGTTCTGAACTATTGGCTTTAATCGTTACTTGGATACGCAATAATGGTGGCATTGAGATAACTGCGGAAGTTGCGCAAGATAATATTGCATCGAATAGATTGCTTGCAAATAACGGCTTTAAGATAAAAAAGAAATCGCAATTTAAAAAATATAAAATGAATATCTGTTTTAATAGTTACATTTATACTTTTAGTTGCGCTAATCAAACTTGAATTAAATTCCAATTTTACGAGGTGAATGCAAATGACAGATAAAACGTTAGTTGTAATCGACATTCAAAACGACATTACAAAAAACTATAAAGAAATTATCGGCAATATTAACGCCGCTATTGATTGGGCAGTTGATAACGGTATTCATATCGTCTATATAAAACACAATAATTTATCAGCCGGCACGCGGACGTTTAAGCCCGATACACGTGGGGCGGAATTAGTATCCGATATGAAAATAGTTTCGGAAAATATATTTGTAAAAAGCAAGGGTAACGCATTGACGAGCGAAGCATTTGCCGCTTTTATAAATGAGAACGGCATTAAAGAGTTTTACGTAGCGGGTGCCGACGCCGTAGCTTGTGTAAAATCGACTTGTTATAATATGGCAAAGAACGGCTATAAAGTTCACGTGCTATCCGACTGTATTACAAGTTACGATAAAAAGAAAATTCCCGAAATGTTAAACTATTACGAGCGTAACGGTTGCAGCATTGAAACGTTGAATTAGACCACTGAAAAAGACGGTATTTGGCCGTCTTTTTTAATGCCCATATTGTTCGACTAAATATTGTGCATATGCGCAAATTTTTATATTGACTTTTTAAATACACAGGAATATAATAACGTTAGATTGCTATTTGTAATCTATGGGGGAAACAAAATGAATAAGAAACAGATTTTAAAGCGCTTAGCCGTAGCTTTGGCTTGCTTAGGGTTAAGCTCGTTTACGTTTTTCGGTTGTGCAACCGACGGTGGCAACGACGGCATTGACAGCGCAGATAACACCGTAGATATTGGCACGGGTAACACCGACGACACCAGCGGAGGCGGCAAGACTGACGATACCACCGGAGGCGATAAGAAGGACGACGACACCACCGACGACGATAAACGCGGACCCGGAGGCGGCAATACGGGCAGCACTATCAAAAACCCCGACGGGCTGGATATTAAGGTTTTCGAGGACGAGAAAAACGGCGTTCAGCCTACAGTAACGGATACCTCTATCTGGCTTTCCACAGACGGCAACGACGGTAACGACGGCAGCAAAGACGCGCCCTTGTACTCTTTGGCGAAGGCCATTGAAAAGGCTTCGGCGGGTACCACCATTTTCTGTATGCCCGGCGTTTATAAGTATTCGCAAAGGGTCAATTTGGCTAAGAGCGGCACAGCGGATAAACCCATAACTATTCAGGCGTATAACTGGGGCGAGGTTGAGTTCAATTTCAGCGAACAGGCACCCGGTTACAACACCCCTGCCGCTATCGGTTTGTTAATTACGGGCGACTACTGGAAGTTACACGGCTTAACCGTTTGCTACGCGGGCGATAACGGAATTAAAATCGAGGGCTCGTACAACTACCTCGGCAGATGCATTACCCACCACAACTTAGATACGGGCGTTCAGCTCGGTTTCGGACATGAAACGAGCAACCCCAAAGGTGCGCTTTGCAGCAACAACCTTATTGAAAACTGCGACTCCTACCTCAACTGCGACCACGACAAGAACTACGGCGCAGACGCCGACGGCTTTGCCTGCAAAATGTCCGCGGGCATCAACAACGCGTTTATAGGTTGCCGCGCTTGGCGAAACGCCGACGACAACTGGGACCTTTACGAGATGGACTACTCCGTTCTTATTCAGGATTGCTGGGCTTGGGAAGCAGGCAAAAAAGCAGACTTTATTAGCCCCGAGAAAGGCGTTCCGGGCTGGGTACAGCAGAGATTAGCACCTTTTACTTATTACATAGACGGAAAAACGAAAATAAGTTACAGGGGCGACGGCTCTTGGAACGGCAACGGTAACGGAATTAAGCTTGGCGGCAACAGCTCTAACGGCGTACAGCTTGTTAAAAACTGCGTATCGTTCGGGCACAATAAGACGGGCTCGGTTAAAGGCTTTGACCAAAACCACAATGCGGGTGGCATTTATTTGACCAACTGCGTTGCCTGGGACAACGGTTACAACTATATGCTTGACGATTCAAGCAAATACGGGCACACCATTTTAAACTGCCTGTCAATGTTCTATCCTAATTCAAAAGGCCAGCCGAACAAAAACCCCGGTGAAGTTGCAGGTACTAACAGTAAAGTTGAAAACAGCAATTTCGATTTGATGGTACCTAAGGGCGACCTCAAATACAACACGACCTACGGCACACTCACTCCGGACGACTTTATATCTTTAAGCGAAGAGGACGCACTTGCACCCCGCCAGAAGGACGGCTCGCTGCCCAACAACGGCTTTGCAAGACTGAAAGAGACCTCTCCCTTCTACGGCAAAGGCATGGGTCGCGTTTAATCCGAATAAAACAAAAAAGGCACGGCACAAGCCGTGTCTTTTTTCGTGCAAATTTGGGCGCGGGAGTTAATCTGCGCACTTATTCACTTCTTCACCTATACAGCTTTGCATATATTCATATATGCTTTTATGCACCCCTCCCCTTCAAATTTTTGGCATTGGCAAAATTTGCGCTACCGTTGACTATTATATATTAGTATGTTATAATTGTTTCGTTCGGAAAATTCATAATATTTAATAATTCGATAAAAATTTATCTAATTTGTGTTTTATAATAATTCATACGGTTTATAAATATATTGTAGGAGGTTGACGAAATGATAGAATGGTACTCGGGACTTACCGTTTTAGAGCAGATTTATTTTTGGCTCGGAATAGTTTCAACCGTGTTCTTGATTATACAAATAGTAATGCTGTGTTTTACTTCGTTCGGCGGCGACGTTGATTTGGACGGCGACGGCGACATTGACGTAGACACTGACTCGGGCGTTTCCATCTTCACCGTTAAAAGCGTTACCGCCTTCTTCGCGGTCGGTAGCTGGGCGGGCTTGCTCACTTGTGCACTTATTGCCCAAAACCAACAATGGATTTCGATAATCGTTGCCCTCGTTACGGGTGCGGCGGCGTTCGCAGTGGTGGTTCTACTGTTGCGGTTTTTGTATAAAATGCAGTCCAACGGAAATTTACAGCTCGACAAGCTTGTAGGCAAGCATGCGACGGTTTACGTTTCCATTCCCGAAAATCGTTCGGGCCGCGGCAAAATAACGATGAACGCGCAAGGAAAATTCGTTGAGCTTGACGCAATGACGGACGGAGAAAGGCTTTCGGTAGACGACGCAGTTGAAATATTGGCGACCGAAAACGAATGTATGGTCGTTGCAAAAATTAGTGAAAAGGTTGAAAACCCCGAAACGGATACAACCGTTGAAGGTTAAAAAATAATTTTATAAGGAGAAATAAAATGAACAATTTGTTGGCTATGGGTACCGGCGAAACGATAGGCATCGTCGTCGGCATCGTCGTAGGGCTCGTGCTTTTGATGCTTCTTCTCGTGTGCATTGCAAGGTACAAAAAATGTCCTTCGGACAAAGTAATGATTATCTACGGTAAAGTATCCAAGAACAAGGACGGCACGGGCAGAAGTGCGAAGTGTATTCACGGTGGCGCGGCACTCGTCGTTCCTTTCTTCCAGTCCTACACCTTCCTTGACTTGACGCCCCTTTCCATTTCGGTTGATTTGAAGAACGCGCTGTCAAAGCAGAATATCCGTATCGACGTTCCCTCCGTCTTCACGGTTGGTATTTCGACAGACCCCGCAATTATGCAAAACGCGGCGGAAAGACTTTTGGGTTTACAGCTTAAACAGATTTCCGAGCTTGCAAAGGACGTTATCTTCGGTCAGCTCCGTCTCGTTATCGCGACGATGGACATCGAGGAAATCAACACCGACCGCGACAAGTTCCTTGAAGCGATTTCAAGAAACGTAGAGGGCGAGCTTAAAAAGTTAGGATTGAAACTAATCAACGTTAACGTAACCGATATTTCAGACGAGTCGGGATACATAGCTGCGCTCGGTAAAGAGGCTGCGGCAAAGGCAATCAACGACGCAAAAATTTCGGTCGCGGAAGAAAACAAGAAAGGTTCCATAGGTGAAGCTAAGGCTCAAATGGAACAGCGTATTAACGTGGCCGAAGCTGAAAGCCGCGCAATCGAAGGCGAAAACAAGGCTAAGGCAGACATAGCACAGTCTAAGGCAACCCTCCGTCAGCGCGAGGCCGAGGCAATGAAGCTTGCAGTTACCGCCGAAAACGTTCAAGCGGCAAAGGCGAAAGAAGAAAGCTATGCGGCAGAAAAGGCTGCGGAAATTGCGCGTGCTTCGCGTGAAAAGGCAACCAAGGAAGCCGACGTCATCGTAGCGACCGAAATCGAAAAGAGAAGAATCGAAATCGAGGCGGACGCGGAAGCGGAAAATATCCGCCGCCGTGCAAAAGGTGAAGCGGACGCTATATACGCAAGAATGGAGGCAGAAGCTCGCGGTGTATTGCAGACCCTTACCAAACAGGCAGAAGGTATGCAAAAGTTAGTTAAGGCTGCCGGCAGCGCGGACGAGGCTGTTCGCCTTATGATTGCCGACAAGCTTGAAGACCTCGTTGCAACCCAGGTTGAAGCTATCAAGAATATCAAGATTGACAAGGTTACCGTTTGGGACGGCGGTCAAAACGGTGAAGGCAAAACGGCTACGGCGAACTTCCTTTCGGGAATGCTCAAGTCCCTTCCTCCGCTTGACGATTTGTACGGAATGGCTGGCTTGAAGATGCCCAAGATTATCGCACCCGAAAGCGCGGAAGAGCCCAAGGCAGAACCCGCACCTGCGGCACCCGTTGAAACGACGGAGCCCACGGAAGAATAAGCTTGCATATGTTTAAAAACACAAATCACTTTTAAAAAATATGTGCCCGCGAGCAAATGCTCGCGGGCACATTTATTATGCAAAAAAACTTTTCAACAAATATGCAGAACTTATGACATAGACAAATTTTTATATTAAAATATTTTTACCCCAAGTTGAGGTAAACCAACTACTTCACAAAAAAATGATGTAAAGTATAGTCAAGGAGCAAATTATGGATAAAGAAAAAACTTGCGAAACTTGCAAATATTTTAACTGCTATTATACGATATTTAAAAGCAGTCTTTTAAATGCGGGCGGATTTTGCGTACACGATAAGGTTTATTCTGCCAGGACGAAAAAAAACTTTATCCCCCGCAACAACTGTGAATTTTGGGAAGATAAATCTACCCGTATCGAACAACGGCGCACAGACATTATAAAAGATTTGCGCTCGATGAAAAGGCGGCTTGACGATATTGTAAAAATACTGTCTATTGATAATGAATAAACGCCCGCGAGCAAATGCTCGCGGGCTCATTTATTTTATTTAATTTAATCTGCGTTGTGTATTACGATTTGGTTGAACGGAATGTTGATGCCGTTTTTGTCGAACATATTTTTGAGTTCGCCGTTTAAGGCGCGCTGTACCGAGAATATATCGGTTTCCTTGCACTTGACGGAAAAATAAAGCTGTACGCCCGACGCGCCGAGGGAGCTTACGCCGTTGTAGGTTACCCCCTCCACCGCGCCTTCGATTTTGATTTCGGGCAAGCAGCGGGCAATGATTTCTTCAACCTTGCCGAGGTCTGCGCCGTATTCGATATCGATATACGCCTTGGCAACGGACGGCTCAATAGTTTGGTTCAAAATCTTTCTTAAATCGCTGTTGTTGTAAATTTTGATATTGCCTTCGGCTTTTAGCTTGGTGGTGCGGATACCCATTTCAACGACCTCGCCGCGGAAGTCGTCCACTGTGATTATATCGCCCAAATTGAACTCGTTTTCAAACACGATGAAAAGCCCCGCAACGACGTCCGCAATAAGGCTTTGCATACCGAGACCTACCACGAGTGTTATGACGCCCGCGCCCGTTATAAGCGCAGTGGTGTCCACTCCCCACACCGCCAAAACGACGATTACGAGGATAATTGCAACCACCCATTTTATGAGATTACAGCACAGCCTTGAAACGGTGATACTGCGTTGTGACTTAGTAAACAGGTGCGAAATCACGAAAAGCAAGAGCGTAGTGATTATCGCCGTTATGGTTATAATCTGCACGCACCGTATCAGCTTGGGAATAGCACCCATTAAGCCGTTCACGAAGTCGGAGCCGTAGTCGGCGGTGAACACCGTCCACTCGCCGAAGATATAATCGTACAGCACGAACGAGCACACCGTTCCGACCGCAAGAATTGATAAAATTATCAGCTTGACCGGCCCTAATTTTTTAGCCCTTTCCTTCACCTTTTCGCGTTTTTCGTTAAACGCTTCTTTATTCTTTTTCATTTCGTTTCCCCGTGCGTGGAATTATTAACACAAATTTTAAAATTTAATCTGTACCGCGCCGCCGTCGTATTCCGACTTATACTTCATAGCAACGACCTTGGTGATATTTTCAATCCCCTTAATGGGCTTACCTCTATAAACTCTGTCCTCTATGTTTATAGTTTCGCTGTCCACCTCGAACATAACCCTTTGCGCGGTATAGAACGCCAAGTTGTAAGGCATTGTAACGTAGCCTGCAAAAATCAGCTCGCCCTTGCCCTTTATGTCGGCAATCATAACGCCCTTTGCGCCGCGGTTATAAGTTTCGAATTTGGACGCGATAACGCGCTTTACGCCGCCCAAGGAAGTAACTACTATAATCTCGCCCTCGCCGTTTTGCTGGGTTGCGAAAATTACCTCGTCGCCGGTGTTAAGCCCTACGCCCTTTACGCCGCCCGCAGCCTTGCCTTGAACGGGTACGTCGTCCTTTGCCGCGCTTAAACACATTGCCTTTTTGGTAACGAACAGCATAGTCGAGAACTCGTCCGCGTCGTATTTTTCAACGGATAAAAGCTCATCCCCGCCCTTTAACTTGAAGGCTTGGGTAATCTTTCTGCCTATCTCGAACTCGGCAAACTCAGTGCGCTTTACCGCGCCTTGCTTGGTGAAGAATATAAGCTCGCCCTCCGGCGTGCCTTTCACGGCAAACAGAGCAACGGGGTATTCCTTCTTCTCCGCGCCGTCGCAAACGTTTTCTATCTTCACGCCCGCAGCACGGTAGTCGATGGGCTCGGTTTCGTTTAAATCGATTTTTACGCAGTTGCCGAGGTTGGTGAAGCAATACACCGTATCCTCGTTGGTGCAATGAACGACTTGCTTGTAAACCACGTTGAGGTTAGAGGTCGCGTTCAGCTTCTTTTTATAGTGGCTGTCGAACTCCTCCCTTATCATACATTTAAGATTGTCCGCACCCGTTATCGCCACCGTCCAGTTGGGTATAAACACCTTGACGTCGGCGCGGCGAACGGTAATTTGCTCAACGCTTTCGAAAATCTGAGTGCGCCTGTCGCTCTTGTACTTCGCCTTGATTTCGCGCATCTCGTCCTTAACGATTTTCCACTGCAAATCTTTATTTTCGAGTATGCGGTTGAGCTCGGCTATCCTCTTAACGAGCGCGGCGTGCTCGTCCTCGAGCTTGGTAACCTCTAATTTGGCAAGTCTTGCAAGTCGCAAATCAAGAATGGCTTGAGCTTGCTTTTCGGAAAGCTCGAACCGCTCCATTAGCTTGCGTCTTGCGTCGCCCGTGTTCTCCGAAGTTTTAATAATTTTAACTACTTCGTCCACGTTGTGAACGCCTACTATTAACCCCTCTAAGATATGGCAGCGCGCCTCGGCTTCCTTCAGCTCGTACTTGCAACGCCTTACCACTACTTGACGCTGGTAGTTAACGTAGTGCCTTATGATTTCCAACAACCCCAGCTGTTTGGGCTTGCCGCCCGCAATGGCGACCATATTGATACCGAAGGTGCACTCCAAATCGGTGTACTTAAACAGCACTTTAAGTATCGCGTCGACGTCCGCTTCCTTCTTGACGGCAATAACCGCACGCATACCCGTTCTGTCGCTTTCGTCCACGATGTCGGTTATGCCCGATAAAAGCTCCTTCTTGTCCTCTTTAAGTAGCATAATTTTGCGGAGAAGGTCGGCCTTATTGGTTTGGTACGGAAGCTCGGTTATAACGATAAGCTTCTTGCCGTAGTCGCCCTGTTCAACAGCATACTTCGCCCGCAAAACTATCTTGCCCTTGCCCGTTTCGTAAGCTTGTTTCAGCTCGTTCGCGATAATATATCCACCCGTCGAAAAATCGGGGCCGGGGATAATCTTCATCATCTCGTTCAAGGAAATAGAAGGCTTGTCGATGTACGCACAGCAGCCCTCGATAACCTCGCCCAAATTGTGCGTGGGAATGTTCGTCGCAAGTCCCACGGCAATGCCGTTTGCGCCGTTAACGAGCAGGTTAGGGTAATGCCCGGGCAAAAGGTCGGGCTCCAACAAGCTGTCGTCGAAGTTGAAGGAAAACGGCACCGTTTCCTTTTCAAGGTCTTTAAGTAGCTCCATTGCAAGTGGCTCGAGCCTTGCTTCGGTGTACCTCATCGCCGCGGCGGGGTCGCCGTCGACCGAACCGAAGTTACCGTGCCCGTTCACAAGGGTCATACGCATATTGAAGGGCTGCGCCATTCTGACCATCGCGTCGTAAACCGAGCTGTCGCCGTGCGGGTGATATTTACCCATGCAATCGCCGACGATACGCGCCGACTTCTTGTGCGGCTTGTCGGGGGTTAAACCCATTTCGTACATGGTGTACAGAATTCTTCTTTGTACGGGCTTCAAACCGTCCTCAACGCGGGGCAACGCTCTGTCCAAAATAACGAACTCCGCGTACGGCAGCATCGAGCCGGGCATAACCTCCTCAATGCTCTGGATATACACGTTACCTTGCGGAATAGTAGTCTGAAAATCTTTCTTAGCCATCAGTCAACCACCTCCGCGTTGTTTTCGTTTTTAAAGTTTACTTTTTCGATAAACCCGTCAACCTTGTTGAAGTTCGCGTTCTTAGCAAGGAAGTCCTTTCTGCCTTCAACCTTGTCGCCCATAAGCATATCTATAACGTCCGCCGCCTGCGCCGCGTTCTCGATAGTAACTTGAATAAGGTTGCGCGTTGCCGGGTTCATAGTCGTATCCCAAAGCTGGTCTGCGGACATTTCGCCCAAGCCCTTATAGCGTTGAAGCTTGTAACCCTTGCCAACCTTTTTAATCTTTTCGTCAAGCTCGGCGTCGTCGTAAGCGTATTCAACCGTATCGCCCTTGTACACCTTGTAAAGGGGCGGCATACCTATATACACGCACCCTGCGTTCACAAGGTCGCGCATATACTTGAAGAAGAAGGTAAGCAAAATGCAACGGATATGCATACCGTCTTGGTCTGCATCGGATAGAATAATTACTTTTTTATATTTCGTCTTTTCCACGTCGAAGTTACGGTTGAAGCCCGCACCTATCGCGGAAATCAAAGTCTTAATTTCCTCGTTTTGAAGTGCTTGCAACGCAGTCTTCTTCTGCACGTTTAAGGGCTTGCCCCTAAGCGGCAAAATGGACTGGTACTGCCTTACCCTCGCCTGCTTCGCCGTGCCGCCTGCCGAATCGCCCTCGACTATGAACAGCTCGTTCAGCTCGGGGTTTCTGCCCGAACATGATGCTAATTTTCCCACAAGGTTCAACCCGTCGTTTTCGGACGCGGCTTTGGCAACGTCGCGCTCTGCACGGTGCTTAATTCTGTCGTCCGCCGCAAACTTCGCCTTCTGCGCTATCTTGTCGAACACCATCTTGTTGCCACGTACTTCGGCAAGCTTTTGCAAGCCCTCGATAACCGTCTGCTCAACGGGAGCCTTAACCTCGGGGTTGCCAAGCTTAGTCTTGGTCTGTCCCTCGAACTCCACGTTTTGCATCTTCACGGTCAAAACGGCGGTCAAGCCTTCCTTGATATCGTCGGCAACGAAGGGTGCGTCCTTCGCCTTTAAGACGCCGTTAGATTTAGCAAAATCGTTTATTGCTTTCAAAAGTCCGTTGTGAAAGCCCGTTTCGTGATAGCCGCCCTCAACGGTGGAAATATTGTTTACGAACGAGAACAAGCTTTCGGTGTCGTCCTTAGTGTGCGCTAAGGCAAACTCTATTTTAATCTTGCCCGCGGGCGCACCCTTAACTTGAATATCCTTAATCGCGCTGTAATAAAGCGGCTCGGGATAAAGTACGGTTTTATCTTCGTTCATATGTTTGACGAAGTCAACTAGTCCGCCGTCGAACTTGAAAGTAACGGGCTCACGGTCGGGCAGCTTAACCTTCACTTTGGTTTCGTTGCCGTCCTCGTCCTCGCCTTCCTCGTACGCGTAAAGCTCGCGCTCGTCGATAAGGTTTATTTGCACGCCCTTATTCAAAAAGGCAAGCTCTTTAAGGCGCGTTGCAACGGTGTCGTAGTTCCACTCCACCGTTTCGAAAACTTCCTTGTCGGGCTTAAACTGTACGAAGGTACCCTTCTCTTTGGTCTTTTCGCCCGTGTTTTTAAGGGGCGCAACGGGCTGACCGCAACGCCACTTCTTCGCGTCCTTGTCGTAGGTGGACTTAAAGTCCATAACGAACTTGTTTCCGCGGTACACTTCCACGTGCAGCCATTCCGAAAGCGCGTTTGTAACCGAAGCGCCCACGCCGTGAAGTCCGCCCGAAAACGCGTAGTTGCCCGTATCGAACTTGCCGCCCGCGTGCAGCTTGGTGAATATAATTTCAACGCCGCTCATCTTGACTTTGGTATTAACGTCGGTGGGCATACCGCGCCCGTTGTCGCGTACCGAAGCCGAACCGTCCTTGTGTAAAATTACGGTTATCTCGTCTGCGTATCCGTTAGCCGCCTCGTCGATAGAGTTGTCCACTATCTCCCAAAGAATGTGGTGCAAGCCCTTAATGCCCGTCGACCCGATATACATACCGGGGCGCACGCGCACTGCTTCCAACCCCTCTAAAATTTTTAAATCGTCCGCGTTATAACTCTTTTCTGCCATAAAATACCCTTAATAGTATAATTAACTAAGTAATTATACCATATATAGGGCATTTTGTAAAGTACAAATTGTAAAAATTTACCTTGACAACCCGCCCGAAAATATGCTATATTGTCAGTGCCAAACAATTAAATTGCAAGCGGGGTATTTTTATACCCTTTTTTAGGCATTACATAAAAAATCGATATTAACTAATAATGTGTAGGCATAGTTGTATCCTATATTCTATTGGTTAATATCGGGTTAATTCCGTTTGCAATAAGGATAATTGTTTGGCGACTGTTAGGGTACGTTATGCGGGCAGCCTTAACGGTTGCCCTTATTTTTTGCCCGTAAATAAAACAAACGAGGTAAAAAATGAAAAAGAAACTAATCACAACACTACTTGCACTCACTGCAACAGCAACTTGCGCCACTGCCTTCACTGCGTGCGGCGCTTTCAGTCACGAACACAGCTATACCGAAAAAGTAAAAGCCCCCACTTGCACCACCAAAGGCTATACATTACACACATGTACTGGATGTGGTGACAACTATAAAGATAATTATACCGAAACTATTTCTCACGTATATATCGAAAGCGTAGTTCAACCCACTTGCACCCAACAAGGATATACACTACATACTTGTCAAAGCTGTGGTGACAACTACAAAGATATTTACACAGATATTGACCCCACAAACCATGAATATGAAAATTATATTTGTATCAATTGTGCAGAAATTGCTCCCAACGCTCCCGAGACAGAAGGACTGTCATACACTTTAAACAACGACAACGAAAGCTATTCCGTATCAGGAATAGGCACAGCAACTTCAAGATTTATAAAAATCCCCTCAACCTATAATGGCAAACCCGTTACCTCTATCGGTCTTAATGCGTTCTATGAATGTAAATCACTTATAAGCATAATCCTTCCCAGTAGCGTCACTTATATTGGTCATCAGGCGTTTGCGGATTGCACTTCACTTACACACATCAACATCCCCAATAATGTCACTTATATTGGTGATTATGCGTTCAGCCGATGCAATTCGCTTAGAAATATAACCATTCCCGACGGTGTCACTTATATCGGAGATAGTGCGTTCAACCTTTGCGAATCCTTTACAGCTATAAACATTCCCGACGGAGTTACTTCTATTGAGAATTGGGCATTTAACCATTGCTTTTCACTTGCCAGCGTAACAATTCCCGACAGCGTTACTTCTATCGGTAGTCATGCGTTCGATAGTTGCTATAAACTTACAAACATAACCATTCCCCACGGCGTTACTTCTATCGGCAGTTTTACGTTCTATAAGTGCTCTAAACTTAAAAGCATAACTTTTGAAGGCACCATTGAAGAATGGAACAAAATTATAAAAGGAAGTTCTTGGGATTGGACCACTACCGACTACACAATATACTGCACCAACGGCGAAATTTCACAAGACGGCACCGTCACAATGCACTAATTAACCAAATTTAATCGGAGAACAAAATGAAAAAGAAACTTCTCATAGCTTTGCTTGCGATTATTGCAACTTTAACCTGTGCCATCATCTTTGCCGCCTGCGATATTTTTGGCGGCAATATCGGCAACGGGAACGATAATGAAACCAATGGCAGCAACGCAAACGATAACACTGGCAACAACACCGATGACAGTTCGGGCGATAAAACGGGCGATAATACAGGTGACAATAACGCCACTACGACTCCCATACATACGCACGAATGGTCGCTTGCATACACCGAGGACAGCGGTAGGCACTACCAAACCTGTTCGAGCTGCAACGAAAAGAAATATAGCGCGCATAATTATAGCAACCTTGTTTGCGAAGACTGCGGCAAAAATTTTCCCGTAGTTGTTGGCACTTCAAGCTTAAAATATTCATTGAACACTGATGAAAAAAGCTATTACGTATCAGGTATTGAAACTAATACGGCTAAAAATATAACTATTTCTTCATTATATGAAGGGCTACCCGTCACTTCAATCGGTGAACAGGCGTTTTACAACTGCGCTTTACTTACGAGCATAACTATCCCCGAAAGCATCACCCATATTGGTTATCAAGCGTTCTATAATTGTTCTTCGCTTACAAGCTTAACTATTCCTAACAGCGTCACTTCTATCGGAGAAGAGGCCTTCATATATTGCACTTCGTTTAAAAGCATAACCCTTCCAGATAGCATTACTTCTATTGGCGATTCTGCGTTCTCAGATTGCCGTTCCCTTTCAAAAATAACTATTGGCAACGGCGTCACCTCTATCGGTTATCACATGTTCTACTGGTGCAATTCCCTTAAAAGCATAACCATTCCCGATAGTGTCACTTCTATCGATTATCAGGCGTTTTACTGTTGCTCTTCCTTGACAAGTATCACATTTAAAGGTACAAAAGTACAATGGAATGCAATTACCAAAGGCAGCTCCTGGAACTTCAATACCGGTACCTACACTATTCATTGCACTAACGGAAATATTGCAAAATCATAATTCAAAGCAAATAAAAAGCGGGGGCGCGATTTGCGCCCCCGCTTTACTATTTAAAACTATTTGAGCATTTCTTTAAAAGCGGCTTCGTCGATAATCTTCACGCCGAGCTTTTTAGCCTTGTCGAGCTTGCTGCCCGCGGATTCGCCCGCAATAACCAAAGTTGTTTTCGCGGTTACGGAAGACTGACATTCGCC
>CAMWQS010000024.1 GCA_947176485.1 uncultured Clostridia bacterium
TTTATCCCCCCGCCCCCGCTTTTCAGTTTGATTTGCATTTAGTTAGTGTGCACACCAAGCAATTAAGATACTCGGTTAAGCGGAACGCTTAAAGGAACGATTTGAATTTCTTTTCGAAGCCTTCTTCAAGGTTGATAAGCTCGGTCAAAAGATTTTTAACCTCGGGGTCCATATATTGGCTGCTGTCCGTAAGCGAAGTCCTCAAAGAGGTTATACCCGTAACCGTACCCCTTAACATCATTTGCGCAATGTTTTGGGGCGAGTTGTCGCTTGCCGTACCCATTTTAATGGCACCCCACATCATTGCCTTTTTCATAGGGTTGGGCTCCTTCACGTCAACGTCGAACTTGTGCGCAAGCTCCGCCGCCTTAGAGCAAATCTTTTCGTATTCTTCGTGCTGGCGAAGAATTTCTTCCTTAATAGCTACGTCCTCAACCTCGGGCAAAATATCCGAAATAGAG
Source organism: uncultured Clostridia bacterium (assembly GCA_947176485.1). Classification (GTDB taxonomy): domain Bacteria; phylum Bacillota; class Clostridia; order Christensenellales; family Borkfalkiaceae; genus Coproplasma. The sequence continues at coordinate 462 of CAMWQS010000024.1, forward strand.
GTAAGCGCAAGCTGTGCGTTGCGGTAAATTTCCGCGATAATTTCACTTTCTTTTTTCAATTCCATAAAGTTCTCCTTTCACAAAAATCTCGGCTATTCTGCGCCTGCGATTTTCTGTGATTTTTGAAGGCTCTGCCTCCCTGCCCGCGATTTTAAGGGCACACACATATATAATCGCGGGCATTCCCTCCGCTGAGGTGGCATAGCCACAAATTGGGTGCGCTAAGCAAAAAGCGTGGTTTTTGCTTGCGCCGTTAATCGTTTTATGCTTTGGGGTTGCGCCGTTAACTTTAATATGTGCGCGACACAAAAATTTATACACGCGGTTAAAAAGGCTTGACTTTTATTCGCGTAGTGTGATAAATTTAATACCGAGCCGCTTGAAACGGGCTTTATAAGTGCGCCATTTTGCGCCGCCGAAGTTTCAGCGAGACGTGCGTTCGGCTTTGCGAACCGAACAGCAATAGGAGGTAAAATTTATGTACGCAATATTTGATAACGGCGGCAAGCAGTACAAAGCTTGCATCGGCGACCTTGTTAAGCTTGAAAAACTTTCGGGCAAGATTGGCGACAGCGTTGAGTTCCCCATCGTTCTTTTATCCGACGACAAGGGCGTTCAGGTCGCAAACGAGGTTGCAGGATTGACCGTAAAGGCAGAAATCGTTTCCGAAGGCAAGGACAAGAAGATTATCGTCTTCAAGTACAAGCCCAAGAAGAACGAAAGAAAGAAGCAAGGACACAGACAGCCCTACACCACCGTTAAGGTTACCGGCATCGGCGCCGTAAACGAGGCACCCGCTGCGAAGAAACCCGCAGCAGCTAAAAAGCCCGCTGAAACCAAGGCAGCTGCACCCAAGGCTACCGCACCCAAAGCAACGGCTGAAAAGAAAGCTGCTCCCGCAGCTGAGAAAAAGCCCGCTGCTAAGACTACTGCGGCAAAGAAGCCCGCAGCTAAAAAGGCAGAATAATTTAAGGAGGATAACGGAATGTTTTTTATAAGTTTATTCGCTCATAAGAAAGGAACGGGTTCTTCCCACAACGGCAGAGACAGTAACCCCAAAATGCTCGGCGTAAAGCGCGCTGACGGTCAAAAGGTACTTGCAGGCAACATTTTGGTAAGACAGCGCGGCACGAAGTTCAAGCCCGGCAACAACGTAGGCATCGGCAAGGACGATACGCTTTTCGCGCTTATCGACGGCACGGTTAAGTTTGAAAGAGTAGGCAGAGACGGCAAGCAAGTTTCTATCTACCCCGTCGCTGAATAATTTTGATTTTGAAAATGAGGGCTTTACGCCCTCATTTCTTTTAGGAGTTTATTATGATTAAGGTTGCACCCCTTTCCGACGAAACGCAAAAGGAGTTTGAAAAGCTTTTTGCCGACTACTATGCAGAACTTGACTGCGACGAAAGCGTCCCCCACCTCTTGGAAGAATATATTCTGCCCGACCTTTTGGCGGGGCTTATTAAAATAGATATTTTAAAGGACGGCGAAGCTTACGCGGGGTTCGTTATATATCAAAAGGACGACATCGATAACGAGTGGAACTTCAAGGAAGGTTGGGGCGATATCCGCGAAATTTTCGTTGCCCCCTCCCACCGCCGCCAAGGCTTGGGCAAGTTCTTATTGTATACCGCCGAAATGAAGCTTAGAGAGGCGGGCGCGGAAAAAGCTTACTGCTTGCCCGTCGAAGGCACGGAAGAATTTTTTACCGCTTGCGGCTACGCACGCGGCAACGAGTACAGTGAAGAGCTCGATACCTACGTGTATGAAAAAACAAACTTGAATAACAAATGCTCGTGCAAATAATTTAAAAAGCCCCGCGCAAATTGCGCGGGGCTTTATTCGTATATTCGTTCCGTATTGACAAAACGGATATAAATATGTATAATACGGATATGAACAAAATCGTTTTTGTGGGTCAAAACACTAGCGGAGAGCGCGAAAATAAGTATATGGAAATTATCATAGGCGACGATTCAGTCGTCGTTGCTCCCCCCTATTGCGAGTACCGTGCCGAGGGCGAGGACTTGTTGCGGGTGTATATAGAGCAGCCCGTAACGCCGATAAAGGAATTATTTAGCTTGTCGGGCAACGTTACTTCGATTGCGCTCGCGGCTATGCAAGCCCAAGAGTTTTTAAGATGGAAAACGGGCGAAGCCGTGTTGCAGGCGCTGGGGAATTTGCTCGTTAGCCTTATAAACTTTTACGCCGACAAAAAGAAGTTTTCGCCTATGGTAGAGCTAGTGCGCGAAGATATTGCAAAAAATCTTTCCAACCCCCTCTACGCTCTGGACGATTATATTAAAAAGCTGCCGTTAAGCTACGACTACGTCAGGAAGCTTTTCCAAAAGGAAACGGGCGCAACGCCCCGCACCTATCTTGAAAACGCAAGAATGGAGCTTGCGGCAAGCATACTTTCAAGCGGGGTTACGAACAAGTACAGCAACTACTCAGTATCCCAAGTTGCCGAAGCTTGCGGCTATTTGGAGCCTTTGTATTTTTCCCGCGTGTTCAAAAAACACTTCGACGTATCCCCCTCCGAGTATAAAAAATAAACGAAAACCCCGCGCTGAATAGCGCGGGGATTTTAAATTAGTCTGCAACGTAAACGGTTATACTTTGAATAAACACTCTGTTATCGGTGTCGATTACGACGGTAGTCGAAGCGTTGCTTGCCGTAAAATTGTAGTAGGTGATGCCCCAGTCGTTTTTGCTTGCCGTCTGCTGGGCGGAGCCGTTAACGGATATTTTATCCGTTCCGTCTTTATTCCATTGGCGGGCAGTAATGATGACGCCCGTTATTTTTTTGTTGAAAACAAGCGTGATTTTGCCGTCGTTGTTTGCCGAGCCGACTTTAATAAAGCCCGTACCCGTAACCGCACCGTTGACGTCGTCGTTACCAAGGCTGACGCGGCTTGCGGACGCACTTTCAAAAACGCTTGCGTTATCACACGCCAAGCCGAATATATAAGTCGGGTTGGCAAGGTCGCCCTTTTGCGTGAGCTTTGTCAAATCGAATATAAGCGGCGTGCCGTCCGGCTCGGTAGTTTCGGGATAGTAATTGTACTGTTTGGGGTCTACTTCGCTGTCCTTATAAGTAGTAGCGTCCCCGAGTGCCTGAACCTTAATCCACCACCCGTCCTTCAACTCCACGGAGCGGTTGCCGCCCGCGGGAATAACGAGCTCCTTGTTGACGTACTCCGAATAATAATCGCCCGCAACCGCATAACCGTAATAATTTACCTTGTAGCCCGTTGCGTGTTCGACAGCGTTCCACGTTGCAACGCCCGTCTTGGGGTTAATATTGATTTTGGGCGTGGCGAGCTGCGTACGCGTGTCCGCCACGATTGAGAACATAAACGTAGGCTCTCCGTCGACGTACATATGGTCGTCGTCAACGTACAGCATTGCGGAGAGCATAACGTAAACGTCTTCGCCGTCCGCGGGGCAAGTAATCGTAACGTTGCCGTACTTATCCAGCGCAAGCGCGCCGTTACCGTCGTCTTCCACGGTCCACAGTATATTTACGCCGTAAAGATTAACGGGAAGATAGAAGTCGCCCATTACCTGGGATTCTTCTTTCAGCACGTCCCAAGCGTTAAGCGTTTCAACTACAAGCGCGTATCTGTCGCCCTCTTCAATGCCGTTGAAATCAACCGAGCGGTAGCTTGCAAGCCCCTTGACCTCGCCGTCCACGGCAAGCGTACCCATTGCGGTTACGTCAAGCCCTACAAGGTTTCCGTCTATTGCCAAATACAGCTCGGGAACGTCTTTGCCGAAAAGGGTAAATCCGTTTTCAAGTACGGCGTCGCCGTCAGAGTTTGCCGCTATCGTACCCGTAACCATAAATTCGCGGCTGGGAAGATGCTCGCCGTAGTAGTTCATAATTTTAAGAATTTCGGCTACGGGGTAAATCTCGTCGTTAGATACGGCGAACTTGACCTCATCGCAATAATCGCCGTCGTCTAACCCCTGCGCCTCGTTGCCGAGGGCTTTAACCCGAAAAGCCCAAGTAGCATCAAGCTTTGACGCGTTGATTTCGGCAAGGTCAACCGTAACGGAGGTTTCCTTAACCGTTACAGCGTCCGATTCGTCGCCGTTAACGATATACGCGTAACCGCTTGCACCCTCTACCGCGCTCCAATTTAAATTTACCTTGCCCGCGTCCGTACCTTGAATAGTTACGGTAAGGTTCTCGGGTTTAGCAAGACTGTCTACGGGTGACTTGGTTTCGGTTTGGCTACCCGTATCGCCTTCACCGCCGCCCTCGCCTTCGGTATCGGTGCTGCACGCGGCAATACAGAAGCACGCACATATTGAAATTATAAGGCTTAAAATTACGAGCCATAAACGCCGTTTTTTCATACGACCACCTCAAAATTATCTTTCAGCGACATTGTAGCACTTTATTTTATAAATGTCAAAATATATAGTATAACCCGCCGTATCCGTAAGTGAATACAGCGGGCTTATATTTTAGTGTTTTAACATCTTTATTTCGGTATACGCCATTACGAACGGTCCCGTACCCTTTGCGTCGTTTTCAACTACGGGTTCGGAAATATAGTAGTCGTAAGTTCCGTCGCGGTGAGGTTTGTCCTCGGGTCCGAGCCCAGCCATAAGGCAGATACCGCCAAGGTTCAGCTCGCCGTCCGTTTCGGTGAGATACTCACGGCAAATGCCGTTGAAAATCTTTTCGCCGACAGCCGCAAAACGCCTATCAACGAAGCCGAGCCGCGCACCCTTCATCATAGCGTAAGCTATCATTGCGCTGCCCGAGGTTTCAACGTAGTTGCCCTCTCTGCCCATCTGGTCAACGACTTGCCAGAACATATGCTTTTCGGGGTCGATATACTGCTCTAACCCCTCGATGGTCTTTCTGAAAATGGTGATAAGCTCCGCCTTCAGGTTGGGGCGCGACAAGTCGAAATAGCTTATTGCGTCCACGAGCCCTACGGTGTACCAGCCCACCGAGCGCAGCCAAAAGCTTTTGGAAAGTCCAGTTTCGGAGTTAGCCCAAAAGGCTTGCTTGGATACGTCCCAGCCGTGGTAGTAAAGCTTTTTGTCGTTATCGTACATATTGTTCCAGACGTTTCTGAACTGCTTTACTATATCGCCGTAGTTTCTGCCGCTGTTGAAGGTCGTTTCGTAGCGGGTGTAGAAAACCTGCGCCATATAAAGCCCGTCAAGCCAAACCTGATTGGGGTAAATTTTCTTGTGCCAGAAGTTGCCCGTTTCTGTGCGGGGTTGGCTTTGAAGCTGGCTGTACAAAAGGTTGATTGCCCTTCTGTATTTGGGCTTGCCCGTCTCCTTGTACAAGTCGAACAGCACGCGGCCCTCGTTGAGGTTGTCAACGTTGTAGGTCGACATTTCGTAGCCGCGGATAGTTCCGTCGTCGTAGACGTAATAGTCCACGAACTTATCAATAAAGTTAAGATACTTTCTGTTGCCCGTCAGCTTGTAAATGGTGTAAAGCGAGGTCATCATACAGCCGTCGATATAGTTCCACGCCGGCTCCTTGCCCTGCCTTATGTTTTCGATATTCCAAATAGGCGCGTCGGGGGTAGTTTCGTCTATAAGGCGGTCGATGTATCTGTCTATAACCGAGTAATTCATTTCTTTCTCCTATTCTTCAACCACGCTTCCGCAGTTCTTCTTTATTATTTTTTCGCCCTTAACGCCCGTAAAGGTTACGTTTTTAAGCACTAAATTTTCTACGTTGTCGACGTAAAGCCCCTCTTTGCAGTACTCGCGCACGTTTTCAAGCATCGCGGGGATATTGGGCTTTGCGTCTTCCTTGAACGAAAAGCTTACGTTTTCAATGCGCACTTCCTTGATGGGCTGTTCCACGAGCCCGTCAAAGTAGCCCGCCATACACTCGCAGTCCACGCACTCGATATCCTTGAAAAGGAATTTGCCGAGATAGGGCGTACCCTCGTCCACGGGTAACGCTTTGCGCGACCAAACGAACTCGGTGTGCCCGTCGGGGTCGCAGAAGTAGTACATGTTGATTACGAGCGGGGTGATGACGTTGTCCATTTTAATGTTTTCAAAGGTTACGCCGTCGATAATTCCGTCCTTACCTCTGCCGCGTCTCGTCTTAATTCTCAGCCCTCTGTCGGTATGGCTGAACACGCACTGCGAAACAGAAAGGTTCTTTACGCCTCCGCTCATTTCACTGCCCAAAACGATTGCACCGTGCCCGTTTTCAAAGAGGTTGTTTCTAAGCGTGTGGTTGTTTGCGGGGGTCTTATAGGTCTTGCCCATGTACAGCTTGCCCGCCTTGATTGCACAGCAGTCGTCGCCGACGCTGAACCTGCAACCGACTATGTCAACCTTGTTGCAGCTTTCGGGGTCAAGCCCGTCGGTATTGGGACCCGTGTAGGGGTTTTTGATCTTTATGTCGTAAAAGCCGAGGTTTTCGGAAAAGAACGGGTGCAAATTCCAGCTTGCGCTGTTTTTACACGTTACGCCGTGGAAGACTACGTTTTTGCACTTGTTCAGGAAAACCAAACGGGGACGGGCAACCTTTCTGCCCTTGGGCGTCGCCCACCAGGTGGACTTGGCTGCGTTGCCGTTGATGGTGCCCTCGCCTACCACTTTAATATTTTCCTGCCTATACGCCGAAACGAAGGACTGGTGGCAATCGAAGGGCTCGCCCTCCCAGCTTGCAAGAATTTCTTCCTTGCCGTTCAGCGTCGTGCGGGCGGGAATATAGGGATAACTCTCCTCGTGAATATCGCCCAAAAGGGTTGCACCCTTTTTCAGCTCGAGCGTGATATCGCTCTTTAAAACTATGGGGCGGACGAGATATCTGCCCTCGGTCAAAACGACCCTGCCGCCCTTGGGGCAGCTGTCTATTGCCATTTGAACGAAATAGGTATCGTCCGACCTGCCGTCCGCCTTTGCGCCGAGCGACTTCACGTCAACGACGGCGGTATCTTCCAAGGTGGTAAATTCAACCGACTTTCTGCCGACCGTGACGGTGTAATCCGTATTCGGGGTCAGGTCGAACAGCGAAAAGACGTTGGTTTTGCGCTTCTTCCCGACTTTTTCGCCGTTAAGGTATACCGAATAGCGCTTGGGCGCGTAATAGGGATTTTTATTCGATAATTCAAAGCAAGCCGACGTTGACGACACGAAAAGCTTTTTAAACATTTGCGGCTTTCTCCTTTGAGTGTTTTTTAACTAAGTAAACTATTAAGTCTTTTATTCCGATGAAAACCATATCGGCAATAACGGTGAAGGTGCCGAAAAGCAGCGGCTCTACGCCGACGGCTATTGCGCCCTCGGTGCCCTTTATATAGTTGATTAACTCGTTGAGTCCGAGGTAGAAACCGAAGTACATAACGAGCACTACTACGATATAGTACAGGATATTGGTGAAGAAGGTCCAGTACGCTTTGAACGGGAAGGGGAACATGGTGTACGGGTCGTACTCTTTTTGGTCCCTCTCCATAAATCTGAAAAGCGGGTTGACGAAAATTTCCACCACGAGCCCCAAAACGATGCCCGTTAAAAACAGCTCGTCCAAGGTATCGCCGTTCATAAACGAAGCTATGCCGAACATTACGAAGTAACAGACCATACCCGCGAACCACCACTTCACGAAAAGGGCTTTGACCCAAACGGGAATTTTGCCCAAGAAATCGGTCTTGTACGGGTCGAACTCCTTCTTCTTGCCCGAGCGGGTATAGTTCTTGCGGTCGTCGTCGCCCGTGCAGTCCGAAATGAACATAGTCAAATCGTTTGCCGCGGTTTCGGGCGTTTCGTCCTTAAGCGCCGCAACCAGCTCGTCAATTTTATCCACCTTTAAATCGTAATAATTTTCGATAGTGGTTTCTCTGATTTGCTTTTTCTTTTTTGCCATAAAAGTCTTTTGAAAAATAACCGACAAAAAGCTTTGCCGGTTATTTACGTATGAATTAAAAAATTAGTCTTCTTGAATATCGATATCGCCGTGCATCTTCTCGGTTGCGGATTCAAGCTCAACCTGGGTATTGATTTTGTTGATAAGCAATCTGTATGCAGGCAGCAGTGCAAATACAACCGCACTTACACCCAACAGAGCTACGTGTACTATAACGTAGGTTTGTCCCGTGGTTACTTTGTTTATCGTATCCGTTGCTCCTTGCAATGCGGGCAAAGCGAGAATGTCCGACATCTGGACGTAGAAAACTATATTGCAAGCTATCATAGCGCCTATCATTAAGAACACGAGCACTATGAAGAAGATATTGGGTTTTTTACGCTTGGGGAAGGAGTTTAGGAAGCTTACCAAAACCAAAAGCGATAAAAGCGTAGTTACGAATATGCAAATACCGATCGAAGTTTCAACGCCTTCCTGGGTGTATACTTCGTAAATTGCCTGCGAAATTTTAAACAGGGACAGCATGAAGTAAACGGTAGATACCGCCAAAAACAGAAGCGCGATATTTTGCGGTCTGCGTTTTAAGGCAACTATTTTTTTACGGAACCATTCCTTTACGCCCTTGGAAGATTTTTTGCCCTTGGAGGGTTTTTCCGGTGCGGGCGCCTCGGTTACTTCAGCGGGCGCGTCTACCGTTACGGGTTCTTCCGCAACCTCGTCGGGCTTTAAAACGTTTTCGTTTTCTGCCATTTCTTATCCCTCCTTACCTTATCGCCTTGCCGGGCTGGTCGCCTTCGGGCTTTTCGAAGAAGTGCGTCATCTCGGGGTCGAAGCCGATTTTGATTTCGTCCCCCTCCTTGTAATTGCACCACTCGGCAAATTTGCAGACGACGATTTTAGTGCCGCCGATTTTGCCGTGAACGAGGGTATTCATACCCAAATTCTCGTTATTGGTTATTTTAAGCGTTACGGGACCTTCGCGAACGATATTTTCGGGACGGACGCCGAGGACGACTTCCTTACCCTCGTAAGGCTTCAAGGTTTCCTTCTGCTTTGCGTTCAAAGGATACTTGAAAAGGTCGCATACGAATTGCCCGTTTTCGATTTTTCCGTCGAACATATTCATGGGGGGAAGTCCGATGAAGGTTGCAACGAAGGTGTTTGCGGGTTTTTCGTAAAGGTCTATAGGTTTACCTATCTGCTGTACGTGTCCCATCGACATACAAACGATTCTGTCAGCCAAGGTCAACGCCTCGGTCTGGTCGTGGGTAACGTACATCATGGTTGCATTCAGTTTTTTGTGAAGAAGAAGTATCTCCCTTCTCATCGAACCGCGAAGTTTTGCGTCGAGGTTGGACAAGGGCTCGTCAAAGAGGAACACCTTGGGGTTACGCACGATAGCACGGCCCATTGCGACACGCTGACGCTGTCCGCCCGAAAGCTGCTTGGGCTTTTTGTTTAGCTGAGATTTCAAGTCGAGAATTTCAGCCGCCGCCATAACCTTTCTGTGAATTACTTCTTTATTCTCCTTGCGGAGCGTAAGTGAGAACGCCATGTTCTCGTAAATAGTCATATGTCCGTACAGAGCGTAGTTTTGGAAAACCATCGCTATATCTCTGTCCTTGGGCGGAAGACGGGTGCAGTCCTTACCGTCGATGATAAGCTGTCCGTTGGTAATATCTTCAAGCCCCGCTACCATTCTGAGGGTCGTGGACTTGCCGCAGCCCGAAGGACCTACGAGGACTATGAATTCGCCGTCGGCAACGTCAAGGTTGAAGTCGTAAACCGCCTGCACGCCGCCGTCGTAAATTTTGTCGATGTGCTGCAAATTAACGTTAGGCATCTACTTCACCCCCTACGTTTTCTTCCTTTTTGAGTGCGGCGTCCAAATCAACTTCGCCGGCTTCTACCTTTTTAACGAAGCCTTCAACAGACTTGGCGCGGATATAGCCGATTACTGCAGACGCGATTATGCACGCGCCCGAAGCCGCAAGACAAACCGTCATCAAAATGAACGTGCCCGTCGTGATAGCCGCACCGGTAAATTCAACGCCTACGATGTGGCAGTAAGCCGTTTCGGTTACGCCTGCAAGAGGCAACCAGAAAATTCTTACAATCTGCATTCCGCCTAAGACGAGCTGCAACGGGAACATTTTTCTGTTATAATTCTTTACTTGCTCCGAGAAAAGGAACACGAAAAGCAAGAAGAACAAGTTATAAATGACGTCAATTGCAATGGGCCATTTATAATAGAAGTTGTCGTTTTTAACCTGCGCGTACAAAACGAGGAAGTAAAGGCAACCCAGCGCAAGCCCTATAAGGGCAAGGTTGGCGCCGAACTTATTCTTTTTATAGCGCATAATATCGTTTTGAATAACGGGGTTTTTGGACTTTTTAACCTTTTTGGTTTCGGTTACCGCAACCTCGTCAGTGTTTTCGATTTCAACTTTTTCGATTTCTACGGGCTCGATATCGTTCGTCATACCGTTTCACCTCCCGTAACGAAGCCGTTTGAAAGGAGCTGCTTTTCTCCCTTCATCAGCATTATTTTCCAAACTAAATTCAAGATGAGTATGATTGAAGCCACGATGACAATCGCGTATACTGCAAACCCGATATCAAACCAGAAAGTAGATTCGGAGTAATGAGGTACAATCAAGGGGTCGTCCAAAAGCTCTTTCCACGCTTCGAAGTCAAGGCGTAAGAACTCATTGCGCCAGTAACCGTTCAATATAAGGCATACAATCGACATTATAATGTTTCCGCCAGCGCAAAGACCCGTTGCAACGTAGTTGGAAATATAATAATTTCTTCTTTTATTGCAAGCCGTTACGTACAAAAGGACTGCAAGCAAAATCATTGCTATCCCGAAATACATCATCATCGTGTTGAATGACTGCATATCGTCATACAAAAGCGCGTCGTTTAAAAGATTGCCGTTCTCGTCGTATCCCGCGTCAAACCTTGAAATTCTATTGGTACCTAACGTATCAATAGATTGACCAAGCTCCGACATTGAACCCGTCATATAGAAGAAAGCGTACAAAAGTGCCAATGCTCCCACGATAATCATGCTTAGGCACATCCACTTTTGAAATTTCATCTGAGCTTTCATATCTCATTCTCCCTTAAAGTTTTTCTTTGCGCCCGCACCCGAGGCGCGGGCGCAACAAAAACATTTTAAACTGTTAAATAATTTTTAATCACGCCATTCGACAGCGGTTTTAAGATAATCCCAGTACTTCTGAGCGTTTTCCCAACCTCTTGCATAAACGTCTTCTCTCGTCTGTGCTTTCTTTTCTTCGGACATATACTTCAAAAGATCGTCAACGGTAGTGAAGTTGTAAACTATCTCTTGCTGGTTATGCTGAGAACCTTCCTTAACGCCCTTAAGAATTATACTGTTGAAGATGCTGAGGAACAGCTTCTTGCCGTCCTTTGATTCACCCGAAAGATACCTTAAATCAATCATGCTTGTATCGGTAAGCGTACTTGAATATCTTACAGGGGTAGGAAGTCCGGTAGGAACGCAGGTGTACCACCAGTTGTTTGAATCCATTTTAAGGGTCATACCTCTTACAACGGTATAGTTTGTGCCGGGCACCACGTTGGAAAGTGCAGCTGCAACCTTTGCAGAACCGCCCTTACCGCACTCGGAAGTAAGCTGATCTTCGAATGCCTGATTCTTTACGCCGACGGGAAGGGTCGTGCCCAAAAGGATACGTGCATAGTTGGTGAAGTTGAGGACTACGTCGGCGTTCTTTGTGGTCTTACCACCGGCAACTTTTTCGTCGCCCTGGAACGACCTGTAAACGGCTTCCGTAATCTTAGGTGCAACCGTGCCCTTATAGTCGTAGCCCTGATACTTAACACCCTTGTAGGTGAAGTAGTTTGCGGGAACGTCTCTGCCGTTTTCATCCTTCTTGGTCTGAGGGTCGGTCTGCACGTCACCGTACCAGAAGCCGTTCGTGCCGTCTGCATTTTCTGCCTTAGGACCGAAGGTGGAAACGATTTGTCCGTCCTCGGAATACAGGTAGTCAACGAACTGCAAAGCAGCTTTAAGCTTAGCTTCGTCGTTCTTAAGAGCACCGTTTAATGCAAGACCCGAAGTCTTGGTTGAACGCCAGCTTTCGGTGAAGCGGAAGTACTCGTCAGCGTCGGTTTTGCCGTTGCCGTTTACGTCCCACTGCGATACGGGGGTAAGAATGGGTGCGAAGTTATAATCATCGGGCACGTTCGTACCTGTTGCACCTTGACCCTGCATATAGAAGCCGTTCTTGGTCTGCGTCTGGCAGTAGTCGTACATCATAAAGGTTTCGGATTTTTTGTAACCCGTGTCATCGTCGAAGCTACTGATACCCGAATAATCTTCAATAAGTCCTTCTTCCTTCAGCTTGCTGAAATTGTTGAGTGCTTCATAGAAGCCCTTATCGTTTCTTGCATCCTGCAATTTACCGTCTTTATCGATATAGGTATATTCGAGGCGGGAATCTGCACCGCGTGCGCCGTAGAGCTGGCAAGCAAGACGAACCATGTCGGGGGTTCTGTCGTTCTGTCCGGTACGGGGTGCAATGCCGTAAAGTCTGGTTGCACCGCTTAAGTCCTTGCTAAGAAGGCTGTCCTGATTGGTCATTGCGCAACGAAGCACCGCAACGAGGTCGTCAACGTCCCAAGCTGCGTCGTAACCGTTGAAGAGGTTTGAACGCTTATCTGCCGCATAGTAAGATTCGGAACCAACCGCGTCGGTCTTGGTGTAGCAAGCGTCAACGTATGCGCGGAATAAAGCCACAAGCTTGTCGCCGGTTACGGCGTTGTTAGCCGTAATAGCCGCGTTCATAATGTCAACGATGTTGCCGCTGTCAACTACTGCCGCATTGTTGGAAGCCGCATTATATGCAGTTCTGAGTGCGGAATCCGTCTTGTTGAGTTCTGCTTTTACGTTAGCGTAGTTCTTATAAACTTTGCCAACCGTGGTATGGTCGCCGCTGTCCACGGTAACGGGGATTTCAAGCGTACCTTCCTTGGGCATAAATGCTTGAACGGATGCGCCCTTGCCCCAGGCTGTGCTACCCGCCAAAACGGTATCACCGTTTAAAAGCTTATCTGCCATATCCTGACGGATAATGCAGTATCTTTCGATATCGTCGTTACCGTCGAAGTAAGGCGCAATGTAAAGCGTCTTGCCTGCACCCGTCTTAGTGTTCATACCGTCCTGCAAAAGGGAAAGGTAAACGACGGGGTTTTCATTGAGGAATCTGTTAAAGTTGGGCATACAATCCAGATAGTCTGCAAGATTCAGAATATCTGTATTTGCAGCCGCATACTCAACCGCCTTTGAAAGGTCGGTTGTGAACATATCCGTCGTGCTGTATTTTTGGTTTGTAATAAGTGCCTTAAGGTTTTCACTCGTCTTATTGGGCATGGTTACAAACAAGTCGTTCCACTTAATGTTGAGGTCCTTGCCCATCTGTGCCCAAGCGGGCTTAATATCGCCGCTCACGTAGTTATTGCCGTCTGCAAGCGAGTAAGTAGTACCGGATTTATACGAAGTTCCCTGTGTATCCTTTTCGTGACCGATAGCGATATTGAGGGTTACTTCGGAATCTCTCTTGTACGAATCGTAGTTGATACTGCCGTCATCATTGAGAATGTTCCACTCATCTTTGACGATAAGTCCGCCACCGCCACCGCCTTGGGGTTTGTCGTTGTTACAAGCCGCAAGGGGAACCACCATTGCTCCTGCCATAACGGTTGCAACAACCGCCATAGCGATTTTTTTGTTTTTGTTCATCTTTTTTCTCCTTATATTTTTGTTTTAAAAAACAATAATTTTTATTATTCTTTTACGCCGCCCATATTTACGCCCTTAGCAAAGTACTTTTGAATGAAGGGGTAAATTGCAAGGATGGGAATTACCGCGCAAACCACCATCGAGTAAACGGCGGATACTGCCGAGAAGTTGGGGTGGTTGTCATACCAGCTACCCATAAGCATCTCATCACCCTTGCCGGAAATTGTGGTGTATTTATCGATGTAGTCTCTTATGTAAACCTGAATTGGCCAGGAATATTGCTGACCGGTCATAACTTTGTATGCCCAGAAGTAGCCGTTCCAACGGGAAATTCCGAAGAACAACGCAACCGTTGCGATGGTAGCTTTGCTCATAGGGATATATACTTTGGTAAGTATCTGCATTTCGGTTGCGCCGTCTATCCTTGCCGCCTCCTCTATTTCAGCGGGAACGCCTTCGAAGGAGTTTCTAAGAAGGATTATGTTGGTCGCGTTCATACCCATCGCAAGAACGACCGTCCACTTTAAGTCGTGTATGCCGATAGATTCGAATACCAAAATGGTGTTCTGATAGTTAGTAAACTGAGGAATGATGCCTGCCGAGAACCACATCGTGAATACGAGGAAGAAGTTCCAGCCGCGGCGTCCCAAAAGCCTTTTCTTCGAAAGCGCGTACGCACCGAGTATCGAATAACCCAAAGCCCAAATGGTACCAATGAAGGTTACGAAAAGGGTGTTGGAATAGTTAAGCCAGAACATGTTGTTCTTCAAAACGTAAACGAAGGCTTCGCCCTGAACCTCAACGGGCCACAAAATTACCTTGCCGCTGTCTACCGCACTCGAAGAGCTGAATGCCGACGAAAGCGCGTAGATTAACGGGTATACGCAGAGAAGGGCGAAAACCGTAAGTACGAAGTAAGCTATTATTCTGAATATAAGCTCTGAGGCTTCTGTCTTTCTTTTCATTGCTCTCCCCCTTAGTACAGCGAAACGTCCGAAGCCGTTCTTGCAATCTTGTTTGCGCCGATAACCAAAATCATACCGATTAAGTTATTAAGCATTTCCGCCGCAGTACCCATTGCCTTTCTGTCCTGCTCGCTTGACCATTCGTTAGCAAGGGTTGAAACGGTGTGCGCTACTTCGTAGTTTGCGTCTTTACCGTCAATTGCAGGGCCTTCGCCGAGCAACAGGTAAATCTTTTCATAGCCTACCGAAAGTAGCGAACCTATCTTCATTATAAGCATAATTACGACGGTTGAAAGAATGCTGGGGATAACGACGTAACGCATCTGCGCCATCTTGCCCGCGCCGTCGATTTGCGCCGCCTCGTACGAGGTAGGTGAAACCGCGATAACTGCCGCGAAGAATACTATACTGTCGTAGCCCGCGTGCTCCCACAAGTCGGTTATAATGTATATCGCCCTGTAATATTTTGTGGTATACATAAGGCCGTTGCTTACAAGGTTGTCGCTTGCGCCGAACCACTGGAATACTTTCGATACGATACCTATGGACTGCTCGTCGGGCTTGCCGTAGTCGCCTCTAAAAAGCATTAAAACGAGCGAGGTTACGATAACGGTCGAAAGGAATTTGGGAAGATAAACGCAGACCTGCATTATACTTCTTACAACGTTCGACTTAACTTCGTTAAAGAACAGTGCCAAAATTATGGGCATCGGGAAACCGAACAGCAGTCCGTAAAACGCCGTCGTGAAGGTGTTCCTGAACGCACGCCAGAACTGCCAGCTGTATGTAGGGTCGCTGAACAGCTGCTCGAAGTACCGCAAACCCGTCCAGGAATAGGTTGCAACGTGAAGCTGGTCGCCCGTAGTAGGGTTTTTAAAGCAGCCCATAAGTTCGTACATGGGCATATACTTCCAAAGGAAATATACAAGCAACATCGGCACGAGCATTATGTAAAGTCGCCAGTCCTTCAAGACCGCCCAACCCGTGTTCTTCCATCTGTTCCGCTCAGTTTCGTCCCTTACCTTCTGTTCGTCCGACATCGAATAGGTGCCGGTTTCTTCATTGTAGATAAGGAAGTCGTCACATTTGAGTTTGAACATTGAAAATTTTCCTCCATATCACTAAGATGTAGTTCACAAATATTTCACGCTATTCTGCGCGTAAAATATTTCGTGATTTTTAGGGGCT